>JBAXRC010000104.1:0-7066 GCA_037131415.1 bacterium
GATTCATGGAGCGGGAATGCCCGGTGGTCGTATTACACCGTTTTCCAGCATCCCGAAACCCTCCGGGTCGCCCGCCAGACATTGGACGAGTTGAACCAGTTGAAGTCCCTCGTGCAGGATCCTGCGGTCAATAGCATCTCCTGGGAAGAGGATGGCATGCTGTTCTGGAGTCGTTCCCTCAGGCAAACCAGTATTCTGATTGCGGTCAACTTGACTACCAACTCAAGGTCTTCCGCCGCCTTTACTCTGCGGGACTGGAAGGGCGGAAAATCGGCCAGTGCCAGAGTCGTCAGCGAGAATCGGTGGGTGGATATCGTGGACGGGAAGCTTACCGATCAGTGGCCACCGGAAACCACCCACGTGTATCTCACCGTGACGAAGTGAGCGTCCAGATTGGTTCAGGATCATCAATGGCGCGCTCGACAGGAGTGTTCTCTTGATGCAATATTATCACTCCAGTTAATCGAGAGATAAGGATAGGAGGCGGCATGACGCGAGGGATTATTCTTTTAGCGATGGCGGCCGTATTAGGGGCGGGGCAGTGCGAAGGCGGGGCGCCGGTCAAGGTGGATGTCCGACCCGCTGAGAAGGGGAAATGGATCGCCCATGACACGCGAACGCTGGAAACCCTGTCCGAATTCAAACCCGGCGCACCTGTGCCGCTCAGCAAGTATGGCGGGCGGCTGGACCGGAAGGAAAAGGCGACCGGTTTTTTTCATGTGGCGAAGGTTGACGGAGCCTGGTGGATGGTCGATCCCGACGGATGCCTGTTCATCTCCGCGGGAATCAATACCGTAACGCCGGCGGTTCTGGCCGGTTCCTCTGTCGACAAGGGCGTCAAGCGAACCGCCGACCTCCTGCATGCGAACGGGTTCAACACGCTGGGTTGCTGGTCGGCCGGCGACCTGTTCCGAAAGTCGCCCACACCCTTTCCCTACTGCCTGCGGTGGAACTACATGCTCACCTACAGTAATGCCCGCAAGGCAAAGTACCCGGGCACGGGAAAGGCCGAGGCGATTTATCCGTTCGATCCGGAATTCGAAACGTTCTGTGAAGAGCATTCCAAGGGGCTGAAGGCCACCCGGAACGACCCCTGGCTGATGGGGCACTTCATTGATAATGAGCTTCACCTGGAGGAGGAAAACATCGTCAACAATTACCTGAAATTCCCGAAGAGCGACCCCAATTACCAGGCGGCGGAAAAGTTCATGGCGACGCGCAAGGCCGGCAAGCCCACGAAGTGGGATAACAAGGCGTTTCTCCAGTTGGTCACCAGCGAGTATTACCGCAAGGTGTATACCGCCTTGAAACGGCATGATCCGAACCACATGGTGCTGGGCTCGCGCTTCCACGGCAAGGTGCTGCATGCGCCCTCGGTCTTCAAGGCCGCCGGCCCGTACACGGACGTGATCTCGGTCAATTACTACCACAGCTGGGGGCCGACGAAAGATCATCCGCTGGATGAATGGGCGCAGTTGGCGGGTAAGCCGATCTTGATCACGGAGTGGTATGCCCGCACCGGGGGCAAGGGCGGGGCCGGCTGGTATGTCAAGACCGAGGCCGACCGGGGTAAGTTTTACCAGCAAATGACGCTCGGTCTGCTCGAGAACAAGAGCTGCGTCGGGTGGCACTGGTTCAAGTATGAGCGGATGTTTGTGGGCGATAACCAGCCTTCC
This sequence comes from bacterium, assembly GCA_037131415.1. Lineage (GTDB taxonomy): Bacteria > Verrucomicrobiota > Kiritimatiellia > CAIKKV01 > CAITUY01 > JAABPW01. The sequence continues at coordinate 1,677 of JBAXRC010000104.1, forward strand.
ACCGACCTGTTATCCGCCTGCAAGGCGGTCAATACGCAGTTGTATTCGCTAGCCGATTTCCTCGGCAGAAAGTGAGTGCGGCGTGAAAACATTCCGCTTCAGAAACACGTCCCGGTTCGCGATGAGGGTGGCGGGTCTCGCCTTTGTTGTGGCGATGACGTGGACGTGTGCCGCCTCTGCCAAGAAGCCTCCCCAGCCCGCAAAGCAATCCGTAGTCGCGGATGCCGATGGACAGGATTCGGATGCTGCACCGGGGCAGGATGCCAACACCGGGCTTGTGGAGTCGGACGACGCCTTGACTGACGCGCCGGAGTCGGACGCCGCGCCCGAGGCCGGGGGCTTGCCCGCCGCGCCCCTGTCGCTTGCCGCCAGAGACTTGCAGGCCAAGGCCAACGCCAGCCGGGAGGCCTTGTTCAAGACCTGCGCCGATGCTCAGTATCATTTCACCCCGGCGGTGCGATCCGCCACCCTGGCCTATGGCAAGGCGAAAACCCGGGCGGATCTTGCGGGCATGGGGAAAGCCGTTCCGGAGGAATTCTTCGCCTGGATTGACCGCACGCCGGATGTGGCGGGCAGCGTCTATGGGGCGCGGGCGAATACCGCGAATGTCGTCCTGATGCTCTATTCCTTGAAACTCGATCTCGGCATGGAGCATTTCGAGAAGTATCGCCAGTTGGCGCTTGCCATGGCGATTGTGCACGAAGCGCTGGGCCCGAAGGCCAATATCAAACCACACGCGCCGCTCAAGCTGGTGATTCCGCCGTGCCCCCTGAAACCGGTGAACACGAAGGATCCGACCCGCAAACTCGACATCAATGACCACATTATCAATTTCCTGAACGACCACACGGTGGCGGAGGGCAAGGGGACGCGTTCCCTGACGGCCGCGGATGTGATGGCCAGCCGCCCCCGGCAGGAGGAGTTCAATGCCTATATGAAGTCCAAGGGTTGCGATGTGGCGATCAACTGCGGCGACCACATCATCCACCCCAAGCGAAAAAATAGTGTCAAGGGGCCCGAAACAAAGGGCATTCTCCGGGCCTACAAGATGTTCCGGGACGCGTATATCGCCAAGGGCCTGCTGCCGGCGGCGGCCGATCCCGCGCCGACACCCGCGGAAAACTGCCTGTTTTTGATTCGCAATGACGAGTGCACGACCCCGCCAAAGGGAAAGACGAAGCTACCCAACTTCCCGCTGACGTCGCCCTGGCCGGTTATGACTTACCTTGCCAAGGATATGCGGGCATTGCGGGAACAGGACGAGGTCTGGCAACGCTATCATGACAAGGGTGATCTGCGGACCTATGGCGAATATTCCGGCCCGATTGCCCAGCAGTTCGACTTCCTCTCCGCCCGCCGGCTTTGTCCCTTTCCCTTCGCCTACAAGACCGTCCAGATGATGCTGAAGGATGGCGGAGTCTGCGGCACCATGGCCAACATCGCGGTACGCACCTATAAATCCCTGGGGGTTCCCGCCTCCACGGCCGGCCAGCCCGGGCATTGCGCCCTGGTCTATTTCGCGCAGGATGCGAAGACGGGCGCCTATCAGTGCAAGGGTAGTCAGTTCATGCGGGCCGGCCCGAAGGATACCAAGGTGCTGACACCCTGGTTGTTCGGGGACGAGCGCGGAAAGAAGAAGATGGTGTATCACCAGACCATCGCCTGGGCCATGAGCCACGGATTCACCTCCTATCTTGATTCCACCCTGGCCTGGAGGGTGTACCGGCTGCTGCCGGAGCCGGTTCGCCGGGCGCAAGGGCAGGAACTTCTGGAAAGCGGCCTCGCACTGAATCCCTATAATTTCCTGCTGGCCGACGCCTGCAGCGAGCACGCAGCCACGCCGGAGGCGAAGCTGCATTTCTGGAAAGCCTTCACGGCGGCCCTGGACGGTGTGACGAAGCCCGGCTGCCCGAAGACCGGGCTCTATCCCGACACGATTCGCGGCAGGCTGGTCAAGGCCCTGAAGAAAATGCCCGTCCCCGCCGATGAAGCCGCCGCCCTTGAACTGAAGGCCTTCCTGAAGTAAGTCCCGCAGCAACTCCACCCTTACGGGGGGTTGATGTTTTTGTCTCTGCGGGCTAGGATGCTGCTTCTGAAACGGATTGTGTACCAATCGGTGTTCAGTTGTTGGAGCCCTGGCAAGAAGGACTGGACCGTGGATGCCGGAACCTATGGCATTGTGGTGGGAGCCTCGTCCCGCGATTTGCGCCTGAAGAGGCGCCTGAAGGTGAAGTAAGACAGGAGTGGCTATGAAATGGTTTCTTGTGATTGCGTTATGGACCGTCTCTTCCCTGGCGGCCGAACCGCCTGCCCTGAAGTCGCATCCCTTCAATGGGGATTGGCAATTTGCCCTCAATACGGCCACGGCGTCGGTGTCTACCGTGTGGCAGGCGGTAACGCTGCCCCATGCCGCGCGGCGGGAGACGGTGTTGCCGGGAAATGCCATGTGGATGGGGGATTGCCTTTATCGCAAGGTGTTCGTCGCCGACCGGGCGTGGAAGGATAAGCGGGTTTGCCTCAATGTCGAGGCCGCCATGCATACCGCGGAGGTTTCGCTCAATGGAAAACCTGTGGCATCCCATGCAGGAGGCTATCTGCCCTTCCAGGTGGACTTGTCCGGGCTGTTGAAAGTCGGCTCCACCAATGAGCTGTTGATCAGGCTGGATAACCGCGAAAATGCTGACGTGCCGCCGGGGCGTCCGTATGGCCAGCTGGATTTCAACTGGTACCACGGGCTTTACCGGAATGTGGAACTGCAGGTCACCGATCCGCTTCACATCACTGATCCGGTGGCCGCTAATCTTATGGCCTCCGGTGGTGTTTATGTGACCTATCCCAAGGTGTCTGCCGAGTCGGCGACCGTTCAGGTTCGCGTCCATGTGAAGAATGATCGCGCCGTCCCGGCGCCTTATACCGTGCGGTGTGCCTTGGCGGGGAAGGTCACCCGATCCGAGCCCACCACCCTGGCGCCGGGCGAGTCCGGCGTCACCACGCTCATGCTGGATATTCCCGCTCCGAAACTCTGGAGTCCGGAAACTCCCCATCTGTACCCGCTTACCACCGAGGTTCGTCTGGCTGACGGCGCGATAGCCGACAGCCAGTGCCTCCGGGTCGGTATCCGTTCCGTCACCTGCAAGGCGGGGCGGTTTACCATCAACGGGCGGCCGCTCTATTTGCGCGGCACCAACCGGCATCAGGAATACCCCTACATTGGTTATGCCCTCCCGGATAGTGCCCAGTGGCGTGATGCGGCCCTGATCAAGCAGGCGGGCTTTGACTTGGTTCGCCTCTCCCATTACCCCAATTCCAGCGCGTTTCTCGATGCCTGTGACTACTACGGCATTATCGTCATGGAGCCCATCCCCGGCTGGCAGTTCTACAAGGACGGCCTTTTTGCCGAGCGTTGCCTGCAAAATGCCCGCGACATGATCCGGCGCGACCGCAATCATCCGTCCTGCCTCTTCTGGGAGACCTCCCTCAACGAGACCTGGCATCCGGAGGCGTTCCTCAAACAGCTTCACGAGATTGTCGGGCAGGAAGGTCCGGGTACTTTTTCCGCCAGCCATGTCGACCAGTTCCACGATGTCTTCATTCCCGCCCGGCAGCACACGGGGGGGCCGAAGTTCTGGAATGAATGGAAGCGGGGTGACAAGCCGATCTTCACCGCCGAATACGGCGATTGGGAATACTACGCCGATAATGCCGCCAACTTCAACCAGACCGGAACCAAGGAGCTCAAAGGCGAGGAAATCAACAGTCGGCAACGACGTGGCGACGGGGAGAAGCGCATGTTGCAGCAGGCGCTCAATTTCCAGGAAAGTCACAGCCAGAACCATGTTTGTCCCTCGATGATCGGGGACGCCAACTGGCTGTTCAACGACTACAGCCGGGGGTGCGCCCCGGATCACTGTACCAGCGGGCTGGTTGACGTGTTCCGTCTGCCGAAGTTCGTCTATCATTTTTACGAGAGTCAGCGTGATCCCCGGGCCGGAGCCCGGGCCAGGCCGATGGTCTTCATCGCGTCCTACTGGACGGCACAATCCCCGCTGTCCGTCAGGGTCTTCTCCAACGGCGAGGAGGTGGAACTGCGGCTCAATGGCAAAAGCCTGGGACGCCAGAAGCCCGATCAGGATCGTTTTTCGAAGTATCTGGCGCATGCCCCCTTCACGTTCCCGGTCAAGGCGTTCGTTCCCGGGGAGCTCAAGGCCATTGCCACGATCGCTGGAAAAGCCGTGGCCGAGCAGGTGGTCCGTACCCCGGGAAAACCCGCCAGGATCCGCCTGGTGACCCGGCTGTCGGACATCCCCGTTTCCCGAAAAGCGAAAGACGCCTTTTTTGTGTACGCGGAAATTCTCGACAGCAAAGGCACGCTCGTGCCGGATGCCACGCTGCCCGTGACCTTTACGGTCACTCATGCCGAACTGGCTTCGCCTGAACGGGTTACAGCGGAAGCGGGGATCGCTTCGGTCTTGCTCCTGTCCCCGGGGACAGGACGGGCGATTCATGTCACGGCGACCGCTGAGGGGCTCAAGGGGGACTCCCTCAGGCTCAAGTGATCGAACTGACCTGTCGAGTCCGAGGTGGTCCGGGACCTCCGGGCACTGTCAGGCCCTTCATGCCCCTTGCTGGTGCCCAACGCCGCTCCTTGAGCCTATTCCGACAATTTCAAAAAAGCGAACCACCCGAACGGGGGGGTGACGGATTTGATGCGCCCGTGATACATTTATTCGTTTTCCAGTGGGAAGTGGCTGATGAAAAATAAGCAGTGAAGCGGGGGCGGACTATGAGCGGAATGATTCGTCGGGCTGGGGTGTTTGTTTTCTCTGTGATGCTGTTGTCGGCCATGACCGGCTTTGCCAAGGAGAAGCTGCGGAACACGTTGAGTCTTGATGGCCAGTGGCAGATTGCCCAGGGCGGGATGGACAAGGTTCCGGAGACATTTGACCATACGGTCCCGGTGCCCGGCCTGGTGGATTTGGCCGTCCCGGCTTTTGCTGACGTGGGCATCAAGAGCGGTCAGCGGAGCGCCTTCTGGTACAAACGCATCTTCAAAATTGACGGTGCAATTCCAGCCGTTGCGACGCTCAAGATTGGGAAAGCCATGTTCGGGGCAAGTGTGACCATCAACGGCAAACCGGTCGGTGAACATCTGCCCTGTTTTACTCCAGGATATTTCGATGTCCATGAGGCGTTGAGAAGTGGTGACAACGAGGTGCTCATCCGTATCGGCGCGGATCGCGAATCGTTTCCGAACACCATGCCTAGCGGGTTCGACGAAGAGAAGAGCCGTTTCATTCCCGGCATCTTCGATTCAGTTGAGTTGCAGCTTTCCGGAACGCCGGCAATAGCCAATGTCCAGGTTGCGCCGGACTTGACGAATATGCAGGCCC
>JBAXRC010000105.1:0-7046 GCA_037131415.1 bacterium
GGATAACCTGCACATCCTCGGCAGCATCCCCGCCGACCTCTCGCTGGACGGGGATTCCCTGCCCGACGCCTGGGAATTGGCCGAGTTCGGCAACCTCGGGCAGACGGACAGCGGTGACCCGGATTACGACGGCCTGACGAACCTCCAGGAGTACCAGTTCGGAACCAACCCCAACAATCCGGATAGCGATAACGACGGCATCCCGGATGGCGCGGAAATAGACCCCTACCACACCAATCCCAATAGTGCGGACAGCGATAACGACGGCATCCCGGATGGTGCGGAAATCGCATCGGGCAACAACCCGCTGCAGGCCAACACCTACTTGAGGATTGATCCGGCGTCAGGCACCAATACGGCCAGCACGGGCTTCGAGCCCTCGGAAGGCTATGTTGTCGGCCTGCTCAACGGCCAGAACGGCTGGGTGGCGTCCAATGGCGCGACCATTACCGATTCCGTCAAGTATTCCGGGCTCCAGTCCGTCCGTCTGGCAGGCTCCACAACCAGTGTGGTGGAGCATAGCGAGATGAGCTGGGACATCGCCACGCAGGACCGCGACCAGGTCTGGTTCCGGTTCTACACCAAGCCCGTCGCCAACAGCGGGGCGTCCTTCGACACGAACGCAGCGCTCTCCTTCGCGTTCTGCGGGAACCGGGTCTATGCCTACGACAAGCGGCTGGGCACCGAGCGCGGCTCGGAACCGGTCGTCCCGGATTCCAACGGCTGGTACCGGGTGGATATCCGGCTCGACAACAGCACGCACAAATACCTCATTTGCGTCAACGGCGTGCTGGCCATTGACGATATCGGCCTGGCCACGACCAACCGGCTCTCGCCGATGAAGTTCAAGGTGACCGGCAGCGTGGACTTCGGCACCGCGCAGGCCGCCTTTGTTGACCAGATGACGGTGACAACGGTCGAGCCCGCAGCCGAACTCGATTTCGACAACGACGGCCTCTCCAACGCCCAGGAACTGCTGTTGGGCACCGATCCGCGGGATCCCGACAGCGACCACGACGGCCTCCCCGACGGATGGGAAGCGGCGCACGGGCTGAACCCCCTGGACGCGTCCGATGCCTCGCTCGATAATGATTACGATGGGCTGACGAACCTGCAGGAGTACCAGAACCGCACCGATCCCAATACGGCGGACACGGATGGCGATGGCCTCAACGATGGCGAGGAAGTCAATACGTACCAGACCAGCCCGCTGCGGGCCGATACGGATGGCGATGGCATGCCCGACCTCTGGGAGATCCAAAACAGCCTGGATCCTCTCGTCAATGATGCCGCGCTGGATCCGGATGGCGATGGCGTGCGTAACCTCGAGGAGTACCTCCACGGCCTGAATCCGCACCTCCGGGTCATGGATACCGATGGCGACGGCCTGTCCGATGCCGAGGAGATCTATATCTACAAGACCGATGTGCACCAAAGCAATGCGGCCGATATCAGCCTCATTGCCGCCCTTGACGGCACGAACACCTTGCGCCGCACCGGAGCGTGGACGCAAGAGGGTGGCTCGCTGGTCGCCCTGACCAACATCACCATGCGCGCCGAATACCGCCTGGCGGTCACGAACGCGGGAATGTGCCGGCTCGGGTTCAACATCAGCAATACCGACTCCGCCGCGACTTCGGCCAAGACGTTTGCCCTGCAATTGCTCATTGATGAGGTGCCGGTCCAGTGGTTCTCCATCACGGTCCCGCAGGGGAGCAATGTCTGGACCTACGCCTGCACGCCCTGGCTCGTGACGGCCAACCACACCATCCGCCTGGCCTGGCTCGACAACTGTGAGCCGAAGAAACTCCTGGGGATCAATGCCCTGACCCTCCAGGCTGTTGCGGGAGCGGACACCAATGTCAATGGCCGCGCCGACTGGATGGAGGCTCGGCTTGCGCAGGGGGCGGATACCGACGGCGACGGGCTTTCCGACCTGCGGGAAGTGGCGCTCGGAACGGATCCGCTCAACCCGGATACGGATAACGACGGCCTCCTGGATGGCGAGGAAGTAGACCTTTTTGAAACAAGTCCAATTGTCAATAGCACAGCCCTCGTTGCCGAGTTGAATGGTGCCGGCACAGTTGCTCGTGAGAGCAGTGATGTGGTGTTGCAGACCTTGTGGTTTGAAGATGGCGGCAATCTTGTCAGCAAGGGTGGCCTGGTCTTTGCGTATTACGATGTGACGGTGACTAATGCGGGGTTCTACCGGATCGGGCTTCAGGTTCGGAACTACCAGAGCGACCCCACCGACAATTTCAAGTTCAAGGTCGCGACAACCGTCGACGGCTGCCCCGCCGGCACAATCACGGCGGCAGGCGATGTTGACCTGAGCGGGCGCGGCACCCTGACGACGCCCTGGCTGAATTCGGGCACGCACAGAATTGGCGTGAATTGGACTAATGCCGTAACCATCTATTACGGGGATGAGCATCCGTTACGCGACGACAATATCGTGATCGAGAAGGTCAGACTTTATGCCTTCGGCGCGACCGGCACAAACGGCATTTCGGACTGGGTGGCCGAGCAACTCCGCGCCGCCGGCGACACGGATGGTGACGGGATATCGGATTACGATGAAGTCGTGGTCTACCATACGGATCCAGTGAGCAGGGATTCGGACAACGACGGGCTGGCCGATAACCAGGAACTCGCGCTCGGCACCGATCCGACCAGGGCGGATACCGATGGCGATGGCGTCACCGATGGCGAGGAGGTCACCCAGGCGTTTACTGATCCGATGTCTGCGGATTTCGATGGCACGTCAACCGAGGTGCTAAGTCTCAACGGTAGCGCCGCTACTACGAACAGGATAGGAAATTGGGAGGCTCTTGACGCTTCCCTGTATGCTGCGAGTCGTAATGGACAAGTTGAATACGACGTTACGCTTGCTGATGCTGGCACGTATGGTGTGGAGATTGTCGCCACGCAGCATAATCCACTGAGCAGAATGGATTCCTTCGATTTATCGTTCTATGTGGATGGGAAATTCTCAGGAAGGCAGATGTTGAGGGGTGCCTATGGCTCGCTGGGGAGGGCGCTTTTCTTTACGCCCGAAATCGCGGCAGGTGCCCATACGCTCGCGGTTCGCTGGCACAATACCGATTTAGGCACGTTCATTGAGATCAAAGGGCTGCGGGTCGTGACATTTGGCGGCAACTGGCGGGCAAAGCGGACTGCAACTATGACGGGCGTCGCTGGCACGGCCCTGGTCAGCCTTGTCTCGCCAATTTGTCTCGAAGGAACAACTCGCTTCATTGATTGCCTGCAGGTGGATGCCTCGTATATCCCTGAAGGCCAGGCTCATCAGGCGGTCACGATCCAGCATGGCATCAGTAACAACTGGTATGCCGATGTTCTGCTTTCGCCGACCAACGCCACCACCATCACGGTTACAAATTCCGCCGGCTCTGAGGGGTATGCTACGAATGTTTCTTGGCAGGCGCTAAACCTCCTGGAATATACCAATGCGCTTATGCTTCGCATCAACAGCTCCTTGCTTCTTGTGGTCAGTCCTGCTGGGGAGACGAATGGCGAAGTCACGATCGAAGTGCGGGATTCATCGGGCAGTGTTATAACCAACGTTGCCACCACAGCGGGCGTGCCGGTTGTGATTCCGTTCGGCGCTGCCGGTGCGTATGTCGTGAGCGGCACGTTCAGCAATGCGATGCTTGTCACCAACTGCACGGTCGCGCTCCAGGTTGTTGCGTCCACATTCAGCGGTAATCCGGTATGCCTGAATAACATCGAGCGATTCTGGTCTTCGCAGGATGTCAGTACCAATGCGGTTGTGGAGTACGATCAGCGGCTGAACGTCTCCGGACAAGTTTTGGATGAAAACGGGCTCAGTATGACGATCACCTCCACGAGTGATAGGGAGCCACTCTATATGGTCGCACGGCTTGGCGAGAACGGGCCGATCCTCGACAATGCCCGGGTTGACTGCGTGACTTTCTCAACCAGCCAATATCGCGAGATGGTAACGGTGTTCCCGGACGGCAGTACGCTCGTGAAGATGACGATCTGCCTGAGTTCCGTCCCGCCCGATTTATCAATTGTTATCAACATCGCAGTCGGTGGCGTCGCGTTTGATGACGGCACGACTAGCCGAACGGTGACCCCCTCTGACTTTAGCGCCACAGGCGAGTACGTGTATCAACTGGTTCTGGCGCCAGGATTTGAAGCGTCAAGCTGTCACACGTTGACGACGTATCAGGCTGGCGTGCAGATCAGCGAAATGTAAGGGATATTGATTTGTTGATAGAAAAGGAACTGAAGATGACGAAAAAGCTACTGTTTGTTTTGGTGTTGCTTGGATTCTGTATAAGTGCGGGTGCTCAGACGTGGCTAAATGTGGCGCCAAGTTATGCGGGACTTGAACCGGTCATGAGCACAAACGGGTGTTCGCCAGTTTGCACCGAGACCCCTGGCGTTAATAGGTGCATTCCATGTTGTGCTACCTGCGGCGCAACCGCCGAAGGTCGTCCTCCAGGATCTTCGGCTTGTACTGTATGTTCGCTCGATATTGGCATCAGCTTAGGCAATAACTTGCCTGGATCAGCATTGCCACCCGGGTTGATTCGGATTATTTCAGAAACACCGTCGGAAAGCTTGTACAGCCCTCAGTCAGTCGGGTTTTCAATGGGCATGATGGTGTCAGCGATATCGGCGAATGAAGTTACAGCCAACCATGTGCCTAGGCATGTGACGATTTTGGGGTCGTCATGTGAGCCGGTTATTTATGAGTTTGCGGATAATGTGTCCGCAGGAGTCCCGACGGGGCTGTACAGCGCAAGTCCCAGTCGGCTTGTCATGATCGGCACAAACGAAACGGAGGTTCTTCAGAATCCCCGATTCTATGACCTTGTTAGTCCGAATAGTGCGAAATTCAGGTATGGTGCCGATCCGCAAATGGATGATTACAAGGGCCTTGTTTCCTGCACCACCATCTATGGAAGGACAACCGTCGTTGAGGATGGCGGTGTGAAGGTTTTGCGGGATGAAAATAACATCATACGCCAGATCAATGGGGTTCAGTGTCTTGTGGACTTTATCGCATTCTCAAACCGCAGCTATGAGATACGGTTCTATGCTGAGGAAAATCGTGGTGTATGGGATGGGGATTCCGGCCTGTATGGTTCCCTTGGGACTCCGTTCGTGACCTACCGCCTTGAGGATCCAGATAATGGCGTCAACGGAAATACGAGGGCCAAGTTTTACAAGATCACAGGAACCAGTACAAATGAGTATCTCTACACCTATTCGTCTGCCTCGGCGCAATGGAAGCTGGAGAGTGGAAGCGGCTTGAGAGTTGAAGCAAAAAACGCGGTTTGGGACGAGAATCATGAGAACCGCCTTGAAGCGCGGATGATCACGGATGGGGATGGCAAGGTTGTTTCGCGTTCATCATCGCTATTCCATGTGTTCCCATTCGGGGAACAGGTGGTTCAAACCAGTGTCGGCGTTGGAGACGAGCAGAAGAATACGGTAAACTCGTTTTATGAGACAATCACCGAAACAGGTCGGTATTCAAGGCTTAAATCCACGCTCAAGCCGGATGGATCATGGGTTCAATATGACTATGACAGTGCCGGGCACAGGATCTTGCAAAAAACTGGATTCAAGGATGCGGGCATCAATGATTCTGGTAGTTTCCTCCAGATCTATTTTGATTACTCTTCCCATCAGGAGGGTGATGTCGGGGGAGTGAACGATTATTTGCCGCGTACAACCTTGTCTGTGCTGAATGGTGTTACCAACGCGCTAAACTTCTTTGCGTATTATACAAATAACGCCGGTGAATGGATCAATGTGAAAGAGCAGTGCCTCGCGACGACTGCCGCCTGGGGCGATTCAGACAATTTGCGGACAGTAACTGTTTGTTACTCGCCGGATGCGGATGATGCCTCCCGCGGTTATGTCAAGAGCGTGACCTATCCGGATGGCCGGAAGGATTCCTATGTATATGAATATGGCGACTACATTCTGGACGCGAATCCCGCGAACTGCTCGTTTGTGCCTGATCCCAATGGGGCATCCTACAGGACGACAGTCATTCATGCTCTCGCCAATAACAGTGAAGGACTCCCGCTTAAGACGACCAAGTCAACAACTGTAAAGGATGAGCATAATAACACGGTTCTGGAAGAACAGTATGTGTTGGGTGGGAACACCAATTATGAGCGTATCGCTTGGACTGTAACCGCGTATAATTTTCTCAATAAGCCTGTCCATGTCTACCGATCTGACGGAACCACCGCGGATTCTTCCTGGGGTATGAACTGCTGCGGTAAAGAGTCGGAAACAACCGCTGATGGGATCCAGAAAGTCTATAGTTATGATCTCCTTGGACGGATGGTGTCAGTAATTACAAAGAGTCCCAATAATGCCAATGATGATGTCAAGGAGGACTATACATATGATGCGGCTGGGTCCCGTTTGACTGAAAAGCGCTCGGGCGGGTTCTTAAGCATGCAGGGTTCGAGTAATTCGTATAATACGGCAGGTGGACTTGTTTCATCGGTGGATTCACTTGGGATTACCACGTTTTATCGTGAACAGTCCGGCGGACGGATCTCTACGGTTATCCGCCCGGGCCTCACCAACGTCACGGTGCGCTACCTCGACGGCACGACCAAGTACACCATGGAGAACGGCATCATCAAGACCTGGACCGACTCCGGGATCAATGCGGACGGCACCCGCTGGACCACCAGCTATTCCGGCGCCGCTGGCGCAAATTCTCCCGTCTGGCAAAGGACCACCACCGACTTCCTGGGCCGCACCATCAAGACTGAGCGTCCCGGCTTTGGAGGCGCCATGCTCACCAGCACCTCCACTTACAACTCCAAGGGACAGCTCACCTCGACAACCCAGCAACCCCAAAATTCAACAACCCTAAGCGAGTACAATGAGCTAGGCGAACAAACCCGCAGCGGCCTCGACGTCAACACCAACGGCGTCCTCGACCTCGCCGGCCCTGACCGCGTCAATGAATCCTCAACCTGGTACCAGAAGGACTCACATCAGAATTATTGGCAGTACCG
>JBAXRC010000106.1:0-7042 GCA_037131415.1 bacterium
GTGATGGTGGCCGATATGTTTCCAGGTAATCACCTCCATCAGCTCATCAATGGTCAGCTCGGGATTCACCATCAAGGCCATGCAGAAGCCATCCAGTGGCCCCGCCCGCCACATCACCGGACAGGAACTTCTGGAAGGCATCCGCCGCTACACCCTCCAGGAATTCGGCCCCATCGCCCGTACCGTCCTTGCCCAGTGGGGCATCACCCGGACGGAAGACTTTGGCGAGCTCGTCTTCAATCTCGTCAATCACGGCCTTCTGGGGAAAACGGACCGGGACCAGAAGGAGGATTTCGCCAACGGCTACTCCTTTCAAGCCGCCTTCACCGCCCCATTTCTTCCTTCCTCCGCCCGGCCTGTGAAAAAACCTGTCACACGAAGAAAAAAGAATGCCTCCTCCAAGGAAAAACAAAATGAAGTTTAAGCTATGGCTCCTGCCTGCCGCCTGCGGCCTCCTCGCCACCCTCCCCGCCTTCCCGGCCGATAAAACAGGGGCAGAGGCACTCACCACCCTCAAGTGCTCCAATGACCGTCTTGTCCGGTTCACTCTGGACAACGGCATGACCTGCCTCCTGAAGGAGGATCACGCCGCCCCCGTGGTATCGATCCAGGTCTGGGTGAACTCCGGCTCCATCCATGAGGGCAATCTACTCGGGGGCGGCTTATCACATTATGTTGAACACATGGTTTTCAAGGGAACCCCTACCCGCAAACCCGGCGATATCGGAAAAACCATCATCGGTTTGGGCGGGGAGTTAAACGCCTATACCTCTTTTGACCGCACGGTATTCTTCACCGATGTCCCCTCACGGAACTGGAAGACGGCCCTCGACACCTACGCCGATGCCCTCATCAATGCCGCCTTCCCCGACACCGAATGGCAGCGCGAAAAGGAGGTCATCCTCAGCGAATTCAGGATGCGGGACGACAATCCCGAGACACGCCTCCAGGATCTCTTCTTCAGCACCGCCTTCTCCACACATCCCATCCGCCAGCCCGTCATCGGCATCCGAGACATCTTCACGTCCATCACCCGCGAGGACCTGATGGAGTACTACCACCGCCGCTACATTCCCGACAACATGGTCGCCGTGGTCGCGGGGGACATCCAGGTGGCGGACGCCAGGAAGGCCTTGACCCGGGCCTTCTCTGGGTTCAAGCGAAAACCCAATCCGGCGGTATTCATCCCCGCCGAACCCCGACAGCTTGGCCCGCGGTTGGCGCGACAGTCCGGATCCTACTCCGTTTCACGCCTGGTGGTCGCCTTCCACACCGTTGCCCTCTCCGACAAGGACGCACCGACCCTTGACCTGCTTGCCCGGCTGGCGGGCGGCAGCCAGAGTTCACGAATCGTGCAGGACATCAAGGAAACCCGGAAGCTGGTCCATAATATCGAGGCGGATTCCTTCGCCCTCCGGGATGCAGGCCTGTTCTCGATCAGCGCCAACCTGGATCCCGCCCAGGAAACCCCTGTTCAGAAAGCCATCCTCGACGCCATCGCCTCCCTTTCAAAAATCCCGTTTTCACGGTCTGAAATCGAGAAGGCCCGCCGTCTGATGCTCGTGGACAAACTGGCCGCCCTCCAGACCGTCCACGGCCAGGCCGCCAGTTATGCCGAGGGTGAAATGTTTCTCCAGAATCCGCGGGCCGCCGAAACCTACCTGGAACGGCTCCAGGCGGTCACGCCGGAGGATCTACAGGAAGTCAGCCGCAAGTATTTCCGTGAAGATAACCGCACCCTCGTCATTCTCGGGCCCGATACCACGCCCACTTCCGGCCCGCTTCCCGCCGCCATGAGTCAACCCTCAGACGTCACCCGGCGGAAACTGGCCTGCGGGGTGCCCCTCCTCCTGCGCGAAGACCACCGGCTCCCCTTTGTCTATGTGTGCGCGGCATTCGCCGGCGGAGTCATCAGCGAGGACGAAAACACCAGCGGAATCTCCCAGATGGTCTCCGAACTGCTCACCCGGGGCACGCCGGATCGAACGGCCGTCTCCATCGCGGAATCGCTCGAGAAGCTCGGTGCCGACCTTTCCCCCTTCGCCGGGTTCAACAGTTTTGGTGTTCAGGGACAATGCCTGTCCGGTGACGCCAACACCCTGATGGAGGTGATGTTCGACTGCCTCGGGAATGCCGCCTTCCCCACCAACGAGGTCGACAAGCAACGGACCATCCAGCTCGCCGCCATTGAGTCCGAGCATGAAAAGCCCATGAACATCGCCAGGGATACGCTCAACGACATCATCTTCGCCGGCCACCCGTACCGGTTCAACATGCTGGGACGCCGGGAGTCGGTCAGCCGGCTTGACCAGGCCGCCCTGCGCGACTATTACCACCGGCAGGCGGTGACCGGAAACATGACCCTCTCGATCTTCGGCGACATCACGGCCAAGGAGGCGGAGTCGCTCGCCGAAAAATATATCCGGCGTATCAGGAACGACCGGGCACCCGCCCGGCTCTCCTTTTCCCCAAAACCCGTCCTGCCCACCCGGGTTGAAAAACGTGAACCCCGCGAACAGTGCATCGTGCTCTATGGAGTTCCCGGCGTGGGATTGACCGATCCTCGGCGCGACGCGCTGAGCGTCCTGGAAGCCGCCATGGGCGGGATGTCGTCCCGCCTCTTCGAAACCGTCCGTGACCAGCGCGGCCTGGCCTACTACGCCAGCACCCGGCAGCGCATCGGTCTTGACGCTGGCCTCTTCATGCTCTTTGCGGGAACCCGGTCCGACACCCTGCCCGAGGTAGAGCGCCTCTTCAGGGAGGAGATCGACCGCGTAACCACCCGGGGACTGGATCCGGAGGAAATTGCGCGCGCCCGGAACATCCTCATCGGAGGGCAGGAGATGCAACTCGAGGATAATGCCGGGCTCGCCATGAACTGCGCGGTGAATGAGCTGACGGGGCTGGGTTACAACTTCGACTTCACCACCCGCCAACGCATCGAGGCCGTCACGCCCGAGCAGATCCGGCTGGCCGCCGCCTCGATACTCGACACCAATAAACTGGCCATTTCCGTGGTGCTCCCGGAAACGAAATAATCTGTTTTCTTGCTTTTGATCAAGGTTTTCCTTCCCGTGATTTGCCAGGATATCTCCAGCAAATTACAGAAGGAGCTGGAAACCATGACAACCGAAAGCACAGCAGGACCTAAAACCATGACCGATGTCCTCGGGTTGTACATCAAGGATGTTATCCGTGCCTATCCGCCGGTGGGCGACGTCCTGGGCCGGTCGGGCATCGGATGTGTAGCGTGCAGCGTCGGCAGCTGCCTGCTCCGGGATGTGGTGGGCATCCACAACCTGTCCGGGGAACAGGAACAGGCCCTGTATGCCGACATTGCCCGCATCATCTTCCCGGGGCAAACCATGGATATCCCGAAAACCGTTCGCAAGGCCGCCCCCGCCGGCAACCGGAAACTCGCCCCGCCCCTGCAGGACCTGGTGCAGGAACATGCCAACATCAAACGTGTCCTGGCGCAACTGCCCACCCTGGGGGCGACCCTCCGGGCGGGATTGACCCCGGAACTCCGCCTGAGCGTGGCGCAGGCGCTTGACTTCATCCGGCAGTACGCCGACCGGTTTCATCATGCCAAGGAGGAGGACATCCTCTTCACGTTCTTCGATGCCGGATCGGACATCCTGAAAGTCATGTGCGCGGAACACGAAGCCGGGCGCCAGCATGTGCGATCCGCCAGCACCGCCCTGGAACAGGGCGATGCGGCGGGAATCGCCACCTCCCTGACCGCCTATGCAGCGCTTCTCACGGAACACATCAGGAAGGAAGACGAGATCCTCTACCCGTGGATGAACAGCCAGCTGACGGATTCCCAGGTAGGCCAGCTGTTCACGAAATTCAGGGTGGTTGACAGGCAATTCGAGGCCGGGGTCAAGCGCCAGCTCGCCTGGGCGGAAGAGTTTGTCTTTTCACCCATCCTGCACTAGAGTCGACATGTTCCGGCACGGAGCCGGGATCAGAACGGCACCGGACATGAATCAACCGCCCCAATCTAAAACGGTTCCGGACAGGACCAGCACCTGGCTCCCATGGATCCTGGCCATCCTGGTCGGCACGGCCGCCGGGGCCGGCGGCTACACGTTCTTTTATGCAAAGGGGTTATCCTATCTTTCCAGCGACCCGCGGACCTGCGTGAATTGCCACATCATGCAGGAACAATATGACGGCTGGCAGAAGGCCAGTCACCATGCCGTTGCCACCTGCAACGACTGCCACATTCCCCATGACTTCATCGGCAAATGGTTGACCAAAGGGCTTAACGGTTACCACCACTCCAAGGCCTTCACACTTCAGGATTTCCATGAGCCCATTCAAATCAAACCAGGTAACGCGGCCATCCTGAATGCCAACTGCCGGTACTGTCACCGGGACTTCGTGCGCGAAATCACCGCGCACCGGGTGGCGAACGACGAGGAACTGTATTGTGTCCGTTGCCATGACGGCGTCGGCCACGGATCGAAACATTAGGAGAAAACACCCATGAAAAAAACCGCATACGCAATCCTCGCCCTGCTGGCCGCCGGCCTCACCGTCGGCGTGCTGGTATTGAGGGAGAACATCGCCACCCGCAAGGCGGAAGCCCGCCAGGTGGGATTCAGCCTCATCACCCTGACGGAGGAGACCATCGACCCCGCCCTCTGGGGCCGGAATTTCCCGCGCCAGTATGATGGCTACCGCCGCACTGCGGAGCACACCCGGACCCGGTACGGGGGAGGCGGTTCGGAGGCGTTCTCGCTGGATAAGCTGAAGGAGGATCCCCGCCTGGTCACCCTCTTCAGCGGCTACGCCTTCTCCATCGACTACCGCGCGCGCCGCGGCCATGCCTATATGCTGGATGACCAGCGCAACACCCGGCGGGTTACCGAGCGGCCCCAGCCCGGGTCGTGCCTGCATTGCCACGCCGCCAACACCCTGGCCTACCGCAAGGAAGGGCTCCAGGGAGGGGCGCCGGGCTCGCTCGCCGATCCCCTGGCCAGTCCCAACGGCAGGGCCCAGCTCATGGCGGGATTTGAAAAAGTCGGCGCCATGTCCTACAGCAACGCCACCAAACTCGTGGAACACCCCGTGGCCTGCGTGGATTGCCACGCTCCGGACTCAATGCAGTTGCGGGCCACCCGGCCCGGCTTCCTCAACGGCATCGCACGGCTGGCCGAATCCGGCGAACCCCTGCCCCACCTTCCTTCCATTGAAAAATGGCGCAACGGCGACAGGAAGGAAGCCTATGATCCCAACCAACTCGCCTCCCGCCAGGAAATGAGGTCGTTCGTCTGCGGCCAGTGCCATGTCGAGTACTATTGCGGCCCGAAAACCACCCTTTTCTTCCCCTGGAACAAGGGGCTCAAGGTGGAGGCCAACGAGTCCTATTATGACACCTACCGGTTCAAGGACGGGCACCGCTTCTATGACTGGACTCATGCGGACACCGGAACCGAGGTCATCAAGGCGCAACATCCGGAATTCGAATTGTGGAGCCAGGGCGTCCACGCCCGGAGCGGGGTAGCCTGCGCCGACTGCCATATGCCCTATACACGCGAGGGCGCCATCAAGGTCAGCGACCATTGGATCCGCAGCCCGCTGCTGAACATCAACAACGCCTGCCAGGTCTGCCACCATTTTCCCGAAAGCGAACTGCAGGCCCGCGTGGACGTGATCCAGGACCGGAACCACAAGCTGCTGACCCGCGCCGAGGAGGCCACCACCAGCCTGATCAGGGCCATTGCCGTCGCGATCAAAAACGGGGCAACCGACACCCGGCTTGCGGCCGCGCGTGAACTTCACCGCAAGGCGCAATGGCGCGTCGATTTCGTGAACGCCGAAAACTCCATGGGGTTCCATGCCCCGCAGGAGGCGGCCCGCATCCTGGGCGAAGCCATTGATTATGCGCGCCAGGGCGAACTCGAAATTACCCGTCAAACCCCGCAGGCGCCTGTTGATTCTACGGGGGTGTTGAAGTAGGATCCACACGATGGAATTTACCGATGCCGAACTGATGTGCGAACTCCTGCCCACCCGGCCCCAGCCGGGAATCGGCAAGGTTCTGGTAACCGGCGCCACGGGCTATATCGGCGGGCAGCTTGTTCCCACGCTGATCTCACGGGGGTACTCGGTCCGCATCATGGTCCGCGCGCCCGCCCCTGAGCTTGAAAGCCGCTGGAAAAATGCGGAGATCGTAGTCGCCGACGCCCTGAACCCGGCTCACCTGGAAGCCGCCATGGAGGGTGTTGACACAGCCTACTACCTGATCCATTCCCTCCTGATGGGGCCTTCGAAACTGGAGCGTGTCGAAATCGAGACCGCGAAAAACTTCCAGGAGGCCGCCGCGAAGAAAGCCATCCGGCGCATCATTTACCTGGGCGGACTGGGCGACGAGCAGGGCGGCTATTCTCCCCATCTCCGGAGCCGGATGGCGGTCGCCAACGAACTGCGGCAGGGCCGCACGCCCGTCACGGTGCTCAGGGCCGCGATCATTATCGGGGCGGGCAGCGCGTCCTACGAGATCCTGCACCACCTGGTCAAAAAGCTCCCGGTCATTCCCATTCCCCGGTGGGCCCGGACCCAATGCCAGCCGATCAGCATCCATGACGTGATCCTCCTGCTGGTGGGCGTTCTGGAGACTCCTGAAACCACAGGCGGCTCGTTTGACATCGGGGGGGCCGACATCCTGAGTTACGCTGAAATGATCCGCACTCTGGCCGCCATTCAGGGCCGGACGCGCTGGTTTCCCGCTTTCCCCTCCCTCCCCATCAAGCTCACCTCGTATGTGATCAGCCTCCTGACACCGGTACCGCACGCTATCACCTGGTGTCTGATGGAGGGGGTCTTCAACGAGGTCGTCTGCCGCAACAATACCATCCGGGATCTCATCCCATTCACCCCCATGACGTATAAAAATGCCGTTCTGATGGCCATGACACGGAACGAGCAGGACCGGGTTCATACTCGATGGTCCGATGCCTATCCACCGGCCTGGGAACTGGCGATCAAGCTGCACGAACTCAAGCACCCCCCACGCTACGGCGCCCAATAT
>JBAXRC010000107.1:0-7011 GCA_037131415.1 bacterium
TTCCGGCAGAGGTCGGGCCAGGACTTCGGGTCATCCTCGAGGTCAATGCCGATCAGGTCGACGCGGGGAGTCATGACGTCCTTGGCCTGCAGTTTCTCGAGGCGGATGATCCCGTCCATCATCATGCGTTCTTCCTTGTTCAAGACTCCTTCCTCGTGACTCACGTCCACGGCTGTCAGTAGTTCGGCCTCGGTGAGGGCGGGGCGGTGGGGAACAAAGTGCTCCTGGAAGGTGTGGATTATCCTGCTGAGCAGCACGTGTAACGGGGTGCAGGCCATATGAGCGTCTTGAGAGGTTTCAGATAGGAAACGGCCAGCGCCTCCGGATGGCGCACGGCGAAACGTTTCGGAACGAAATCGCCGAGGAAGATCAGGAGTAGCGAGATCGACGGGATTGCGATCCAGGCTCCGCATTTCGGGAAAAACTGTTCTGCCAGAATGCATCCCAGGTTGGTCGCCGCCACATTGACCACGGTATTGCCGATCAGGATGCTGGAGAGCAGGTTGGCCGGGGAGGCGAGAAGGTCCTCGATTTTGCGGGTTTTCTCGGGGAGATGGCGGCGAAGGCGGTGAATCTGCATGGGGGACAGGGAGAACAGCGCGGTTTCCGCGCTTGAAAAAACGCAGACAGACCCAGCAATACCACCAGGGTGACTGTTTCCCCTACCATTAATACCGTCATAATAAGCCTTTAACCTGCGGCAAGAATAACGGCGAGTTTCTCGAGAGGCAAGCAGGAAGAGAGAGGTGAAATTACTCCTCCAGAAGATTTCCGTTGCGGTGTTAACAGATCCTTTCCTCTGTGACCAGCTGACTCGGACGATGTTTCTGGAGAAGGGGTCGCTCAATGGTGGAGTAAGGGCCGGAGCAGCCTTGCGGCCACTCCGGCCAGAATGATTCAGGGACTGTCGGGCTTTACTTCGTTGGCGAAAGTGTCCCCGTGTCTCCTTGTGATCATCCGGTTCACACAATAGGGGCACACCGTATGGGACTGAAAAGGATTGTGTGAAAAAACAATTAGCATCCGGTTTTCATCGGAGGTGGGATTCCGTCATGGTGGGGTCGCTTGCGCGGTCGATCAAGGCGTGCATGATTTCTTCATGGGTAGCGAGGATGGTATCAAGTGTGGTGATGTGTGAGTGAAGAAAGAGATCATCAGCGCTCGGGATATTTTCGCAACCCAGTAATTGAGTCGGCGAAGAGTGGGGTCGGGTTGGTTTTAAACCCGGACTCACGAGGGCGGTTTCCAGGCAATCTCGTAGAGTCGCGCGATCCTTCTCGTCCAGGGTGATGATTGGAATGTCCATCTTGAGTTTCAAGGGCCGCCGACGGGATGGCGGCACAAGGGTCGGGGCATCGCCGTCAGCCAGCGCGAGACGGGTAGGATTTCGGCGTGCGTAGAGACAGGCCAGGTTTACCGGAACACCGTGGGCGCATAAAAGGGCCAGGGCGTGGTGAAGTTGAAGCAGCCCTCCGCGAGATGCAAGATTGCAGGGAATGGCGGCATAGTCGCGCCCGGCGAGAATATCGTCCGTAAATCCGGTTAGATTTCCCCGCGGTCCGACTTCCAGGAACACGCGGACTCCGTCGGCGTACATGGCTTCAATCGTTTCGCGGAAGCGAATGGGTTCAGCCCATTGATCGATCATAATGCGTCGTATCGCTGCGGGTTCGTCCGGCAGACGTTTTCCGGTGGTTGTGCAGTAGACGGGAATGCGCGGAATGCGATCCTCGTAGGTTCCGGCGGACTGTTCGAGCCGGGCGCAGATGGGGCGGTACATCGGCGTGTGGTAGCCGCGGTCGAAGGGCAGGAACTGGCACAGCGCGCCCTCACCTTCGAGAGATGTGCGGGCCGCCTCGATCGCTTCCGGACTACCGCATAACACCACTTGGTTGGGGCAGTTGTCCATGGCCACATGCAGCGCCCCCCCGCTCTCTGCGGCCATTGCCGCGATGCGTCCCGGGTCGGATGCGCCCACGGACATGAGTCGCGCCGGGGGGACCAGGTCATGCACCCATTGCTCGATTACCCGGTCTTCGATCACGGGTTTATCCATGATGTTGTCCGATGTGATGCTGCCCGCGAACGCGGCGGCCTCAAGCGCGAGATCCTGTGCCGTACTGTGGCCGGCGATCGCGTCGGGCGCTACGCCCAGCACCAGAAGCAAATGGTAGAGGGAACAGTCGGCGGCGGTGATCAGAGGCAGGGCGTACTCCATGTTCCAGAGTGCGGCATCAACCTGCTGTCGTTCCAGGGAAGTAATATGCGTCGGAGGGAACGCAACCTGGCTGGGCAGCGGTTGCCGTCCGCGCTTGATGAAGGCGCGGTCAGCACGGTCGAACCAGCTGCGGACTTCGTCGAAGTGGATGCATAGGTCGGCGAGCATCCCTGGATATTGTGCCCCTTCGCCGGGCAGGAGGAAGGCAATTTTTCCTTCACGACTAAGCGGGCGGTCGAAATAGTAGATGCCGCTACGGTCCTGGATGGCGGTGCGTCCGGTGTCCATCAACACGGTTGTGGCGGTATCGAGTTTTGCCGCCAGATCCTGCGGCGATTCCGCCACAATGGCCAGGCAGCATGACGCATCAGAATGGCCCTCGAGACTAAGGGTGAAGGCAATGTCGCGAAGGGTTGCTTCGGGCTGTTGCGACAATTTTGTACGCAGGGATTTTGTGCGTTCCAAGACGGCCTCGCGGGTCGGTCCCCGAATGGTTGCCAACTCGCACGGCCAATCTCGCAGGAGCGTGGGCTGGACTGGGCCTGATGAGTATTCCTCCAAGATGACATGGCTGTTAATCCCGCCGAACCCGAAGGCGTTCAAGGCCGCCCGCCGGGGGTGTGACTCTCCATGAATCCAGGGGCGGGTCTCGGTGTTGAGGTACAGTGCGCTTTGTTCGATACCGAGCTCGGGGTTCGGCTCGTCACACAGTGTCGGCGGGAGCACCTTGTGGTACAAGGCGAGCGATGTCTTGAAGAGACTAGCCATCCCCGAGGCGGGAATGGTGTGGCTGATCATGGATTTCACCGAACCGACAGCGCACCGTGGTAGCTGGCCACCCCGGGAACCGAAGACCTGTGTCATGGCCTGGACTTCGATGCGATCACCCACAGCCGTGCCGGTTCCGTGGGCTTCCACGAGCCTCACGGTGGCGGGTGAAAGTCCGGTTGTCTCGTAAGCGCGCGCCATCGCGGCAACTTCTCCTTCAAGGCGGGGCACAAGGAAAGCCTGGCCCTGACCGTCGCTGGAAAGGCCCACTCCCTTGATCACAGCATAGATCCGGTCGCCATCGCGCTCGGCGTCTGCCAGGCGTTTGATCACGGCAAAACCAATTCCTTCGCCCAGCAGCGTGCCATCGGCGTATTTATCGAATGGCCGCAATTTTCCGCGTTTGGACAGGGCGCCCAACATGGAAAACACGATGAAAACACCGGCGTTGGTATTTTCCTGAGCGCCACCGACAAGCATCATGTCGCACCGCCCGGTCGCCAATTCCCTGATGCCCGCATCAAGGGCAATGAGTGACGAGGCACAGGCGGCATCCACCAGATAGTTGGGCCCCATGAGGTTCAACCGGTTGGCGATGCGGCCGGAGAGGACATTGGAAATCAGTCCCGGACACGTGTCCGGCGTGAAGGGAGGCAGCCTTTGCTTCATCCGGCCTGCGAGGGCCTCCATGACGGCAACCGGGAGTTCAGGCACAACTATCTGTAGCAACTCCATGAACCGTTCAATTTCGCCATAGGCGCCGCTGGCGGTTACGCCCCGGTGCGGATAACTCCCGTGTCCGACGATCACACCGGTTCGTTGCCGGTCAAACGGGCGATCAATATAACCGGCATCGGCCAAGGCCTCGCGCGCCACCCGCAAAGTCAAAAAATGCCCCGGATCGCTGCCATCCACAGAGCCCGGCATAATGCCGAACTCCAGCGGATCGAACTCGGCGAACGGCTCGATGAATCCCCCCCGTTGGCAGTAGGTGCGCGTATTGGCGGCAC
This sequence comes from bacterium, assembly GCA_037131415.1. Lineage (GTDB taxonomy): Bacteria > Verrucomicrobiota > Kiritimatiellia > CAIKKV01 > CAITUY01 > JAABPW01. Next base: position 3,997 of record JBAXRC010000107.1, read on the forward strand.
CATCGGCCTTCAGGTCGTGGAAACGCTCGGCGTTCCAACTCGCCGGGGCATCGGAGACAGATTCGATTTTGCCGACAATGTTGTTCCACAGTCGGCCGACCGTGGGAGCACCAGGGTAAAGCCCGGCCATGCCGATGAGGGCAATATCCTGAGTTGAAGGATTCATCATTATCCCGTTCCTTTAAACCATGCTTCTGTTATTCGCATACTGACGGTAGGCCTTATGAATCGTCTCCAGATCCGAGGTGCGGACATGCATCAGACGGCGGTCTCCTTCGTCAAGCACGACAAAGGGTTTTCCCGGTTGTTGATGACGAAAGAACGAGGCAGGAATCCGCATGCGTTTGGCCAGAATTCCCTGCCTTCCGATTTTGATTAGCTTGGGTTTGGCGGTCATCATTCGTCTCCTTTGAATGAAGACTAACCATAGCGGACTTGTGTTAGTGCTGGATGAGCGGGGCGTCATATTCCGGTTGGAATCATGGGTTCACACCATGTCGCTGTCGCCCAGGGACATGAACCAGTTGTCCGGGCGGTTCCAGCCCTCGAGGTTTAAGGCGGATCCGGCTGCCAAAAGACTCATCTGGAGCCCGCCGCTTCCCGCCTTCCGGGGTATGAATCCATGCTGTCGCAGCGCGAAACGCAAATGGGCGTGGGGAAGCATCCAGACATCAGTGAGATCGACATTCTGCGAGCGCATCCATTTAAGGGATGTTGTAATCAGGGCGTGTTCGGTGCGGTGGTTGCTCCGACGTGGCGTGACCAATTCGCAGATCCGTCCGCGCACCCGGTCTTTCCACCGCGTGACTCCCAGGACGGCAAACCCCTCAATTATTCCTGATGATTTGTCTTCAATGATGATGCGGGCGTACCGATTTCCGGGTGCGTCCACATAACGCCAGTTCAAGTAGGCGGCATCGCGCACAACCATGTTCGGGTAATCGTCCTTGATACGTAGCCAGAACAGGTCGAACCGGTAGTCGAATCGGTCGAGCCGTGATACCCGCAAGGCGCCGTGGACGGAGGCTGGCTTTCGGGCCGCGCCATGTTCCAGTCTCCGCAGACAAGCGGCCAGTAGCGGGGCGAAGGCGACGGGCTTGCGGCCCGGCGAGGGACGGAACGCCCCACTGAAAGGCCGTATGAGAAGCGGTATCGCCGCCACGGATTGCTGGCCGAGCAGTGTGGATAGGGTGAATTTGGCATCGGCATTCGCCGTTCCATAGGACAACGCCACCTTGGCGGCCTCCAGTTCGCCGATGCAGGCATGAAGGAGGGTCATATACGAGTCGAGACGGCGGTACTCCTCGAGTATACCCACATCGGTGCCCTGACAGGCCAGGATTTCGTGTCCCGATGCGTTTACACGCACGGGAATTTGTCCCAGGAAGCCGATGATCTTTCGTCGGTTTGTCAGTACGACGGACCCCGCCAGTTTGCCGCTAACCCCGCCGAATTTCCACCGGAGCCTGGCGGCCTCCTGGCGCACGCCGAAAATACGATGGAGCAGATCGGTGATCTCCTCAAGATCGTCAACCGTAGCCGGACGAGCAGCAAAGACTGGCCGGGTGATGCTCATGGATTGTTCCGGTGCAGATGCCGGTTTAGGAAGGCGACAAGGGTTGAGACGCTGATGTCGTGTAACACCGAACCGCTAGCATCCACAAAAAGGGTATGGAACGGCAGCGGTTTTCCGTTGAAACGCTTTTGCAACAACCCCGCAAGTCGCACGACGGCGAGGGAACTCAGACCCAGGTCGGCGCCGAGAAGTGCGCTGGGCAGGATCGGGGCAGGTGATGTGCCCGGTGGTTTGCCAAGCACCTGCCTGATGGCCGATGTGACGTCATGCCATATCGCTTCCGGCGTGCCGATCGAGGGTTTCTGTTGGATCCAGCTCATGGGTGCCTATCCTCGCTTCGCCACGGCAAACGCCATTCCCCGGTCGAGCCCGACATGGGCCGTCACGCAGGTTTTGCTGCAGGATGACGTGGTCGGGTCGCCGGGGACATGTGCCTCGATCTCCACATTGCCCCGAGTGAGGTCGATCCGTCGAACGATATGGTTCAAGGGATTCCCCGCCAGGCCCACCCCCAAGGCCTTTCCGACGGCCTCCTTTGCGCACCACAGGCGTAACAGCCATCCAGGGCGCTCCCCATCGGGACATTCATCCAACAGTGCCGTCTCGGCGGAAACAAATCCGCCTTCAGCCAAGCCATCGTGGTTGTCTGTCAGCCATGCTACGTCAATGCCCACGTCACGGCAGAACTCGGAACGTTCAGCGGCCAATGCCACGGAACTGTTTCCGCAGTGTGAGATGGAGATCGAAATCTGGTTCTTGATTTTCGGGAGCGCGGCGCAAGTGGCCTGCGGTTGCCCCCCCTCGTTGGGGAGGATGCCAATGGATTCCAAGGGCGCCACAAAGCCATAACGTTCCAGCAGTAATAGGCGTACTACATCCTTGGCCGCCACGCGGCCGCGCATCCAGCGGCGTCTCGCCGCCGCATTTGGCAGGTGACGCCAGACGTTCCATTCGGGTTCAAGGAGAATATAGGGTGCCGCAATTTTGTCCCAGGCGCTGGGACGAAATTCGTCCACGCATTGGCAGCACCAGCCGCGCAGGTCGTCTGCCGCGAGGGTTGGCTGGTTCCATGGATTCCGAACAATACCTTTCACGGTTTGGCCGGGCAGAGAGCCAAATCCCAACGATAGGGGGAAGGGCTCGGGTGCAGCGTCTTTCTTCACCCGGCTACTCCATTTTTTCCGGCCATGGAGCAAGCGGAACGGTGTTCCGCAGAACCCGTGAGGCGGTTCAAGGTCTTCGTGCACGAGAAGATCATACCCTCCATAACCGCGAGCAGGCGGCCTTGTGCATCGGTGTAGGTGAGGTCCGTTGTCAAGTATTCGCCCCCATCCTGGGTGGCCGCCTTAAGCACGCATCGAACCGGTTGTGCCGACAGGGGATGGAATAAGCGGAACCGCCCCATTTGCATGGGCAGAGGGGTCATGTCATGCCAATAG
>JBAXRC010000108.1:0-7006 GCA_037131415.1 bacterium
GCAGGGGAACCTGGCCCATCTGGTGGAGGTACATGCGGATGGGATCGTCGAAAATATCCAGGCGTTCAGCGCGGGCGACGGAGGTCGTTTGCTTGGCCGGCTCCTTGCGGAATTTTTCCGCATCCGAGGCCTCGATGATCTCGATATCCATGCTGCGCAGGAGTTCGAGATAACCTTCCAGTTCCTCGGGGTTGATGACGGAGTTAGGAATCATCTCGTTGACATCGTCAAAAGTGAGATAACCCTGTTCCTCTGCCAGCTTGACGAGATCCTTGATCCGTTGACTGCGTTCTTCCCAGCTTAAGCTTCCGGCGGCTGCGCCGGCGCCATCCTCGCCTTCACCCTCAGGCTTGGTCTCGAGCTCTGCAGGTTCGGTGCCTTCTTCCATAATGCCGCCACGCATGCCGCCGGAGAGGGCGGGGGCCGGGATGGATTTACCCTTCTCGGATTTATGTTTCGATCCTTTTTGAGGAGCCGAATCCGCTTTGACGGTCTTCGTTTCCGGAACGGGCTTCGCCGTGGGTGTTTTTGCGGAAGCGGCTTTCTCGGGGACTGGCTTGGCGTGCTTGGTGCCTGCCTTGGCGGGCTTGTGTGCGACAGGTTGAGCCTTCGGGGCTGTCTTGGTCGCTTTCAAAGATACGGGTGCTTTACTCTTTACCATGGTATTTCCTTCACTATCTGTCCAATCGCCAACACCCCAAAAAGGCAGTATTCTGCGTAGAATGGTCAAATATACCAGACGAAATGCGACTGGCAAGGGAATTTCACAGGGGCAAGCCGGCGCGGGTCAGGATGTAGAAGGCGAGATGGTTGAACGCGAGGCTATAGGTGGAGGAGAAGATATCATCCAGGGTGATGCCCCAGCCGCCGGGAAGGACCTGGATCTGCCGTGCGGGGAAGGGCTTAATGATATCCAGAATCCGGTTGGTCACAAAGGCGATGGCCACCATGAGCGGTGAGAAGGGCAGCCCGATCATGCAGATGGGAAAGGTGAGGTATTCATCGGCGACCACGCAGTGCGGATCCTTGGTGCCGGCAGCCCGTTCCCCGGCGCTGCAGAGGGGGACAGCCATGAGACTGAGGATTGCGGCCGCCGTGATGTGGAAGGGAATCTCGTGCCCCATCCAGCGCCCGGTCTCCTGAATGGCCCACGCCAGCGGGAGGCCCAGCAGGCAGCCGACTGTTCCCGGGAAGACGGGACTGTAGCCCAAGCCAAAACCGGTGGAGAGCCAGACGGCAAGTTTTTTCAGGGGGGGCATGATGCGTCCTTCAGTCTTTGAAAATGACATGTTTGCGGAGGAAGAAGTTGATAATCAGGGAGACGATAATATTGGCGCCGAAAGCCAGGCTTGTGTCTATCCCGAAGCGGTGGATCATGAAGCCCATCAGGGTGGTTCCGATCAGGATGCTGAAGCCGGAGACAGCGTAGAAAAAAATGAATTCCAGTGCAGGGTGGTGGCGCCCCCGTTCAAAAACCCACATGATGTTGATGATATAGGCTGTGAGGTTGGAGAACAGGAAGGCCGCGGCATTATCAATCATGGCATTCCGTGCCCGCACTCCCTGGGAGACGGACGGGAGGTCGAGGTTCAGCAGGGTTGTGATCAAGGGGTGCTGGTGCAGGTCCGGCAGGAAATTCAGCACCTTCTGCACCTCGCCCGGGTCCAATGCCGGAAGGACATTCAGGGCCATCCAGTAAAACAGCGCGATATGCACCGTGGTGGCGATTGCGCCGGAAATGCCGTATTTCAGGAATTGAATGAAAGGCGTGTGGTTTTCGTTGCCCTTGAATTGGACGAGGATGTGCTTCATTATTTGTCCACGGTTACATGACGGCGGATAAACGTGGGGACATCCATGTCCTCGCTGTCCACGATGGTGGGTTCCACATCCTTGAAGATGCCTTTGCTGAAACCCTCAAGGATCAACTGGGGTTGGGTGGCGCCGGTCTTTTTCTTTTTCCGCCGGGGGGGTGTGGCGGTGGCGGTTTCGCCTTCCTCGATATGTGATTCGGAAAACGCCTTGTCATCAGGTTCCTCGTTGCCACGCCAGAAGCGGGAGGCCACGATGGTTACGGAGACCGTATCCTTCCATGAATTGTCAATGGCTGTGCCCATGTGGATATGGGATTCCTTGCTGGTGGCTCCTTCAATGGCCGTCATGATGGATTCCACCTCCCGAACACTCATGTCGGAGCCGCCGAGAATGCTCACAAGGATGGATTCCGATTCGGCCAGGGCTTGGCCGTTGTCAAGGAGCGGGCTGTGGAGCGCCGCCTGGACAGCGTCAGCGGCGCGGGTGGAGCCATGGCCCTCGCCGTAGCTGAAGGTGCTGGTTCCCCCGCTGCAGCGGGCCACCATGCGCAGGGTGGCGAAGTCGAGGTTGATGATACCGCGCTGGGTCAGGAGTTTCCAAATGGCAAACACTCCCATGCTCAGGAAATAGTCGGCCTGCCGGAAGGCCTCCTCGGCGGTGGCCGTGGTGCCGGCGGACGCAAAGAGGGACTGGTTGGGGATGGCGATGACAACGTCGGCATGATCCTGGAGTTCGAGCAGTCCCTGCCGCGCCTGTGACATGCGGCGTTCGCCCTCGAATTGGAAGGGGAGTGTGGCGAAGGCAATGACCATGGCGCCGGTTTCGTGTGCGGCGCGAGCCACGACGGGGGCGGCGCCGGTGCCGGTTCCGCCGCCAAGGGTCGTGACAACAAACACGAGGTCCATTCCCTGGAACAGGCCCTGAAGGGTGTCGAAATCGTCGTCCGCCGACAATTTCCCGATATTGGTGTCGCCGCCGGTTCCCATTCCGCGGGTGAGTTGTTCGCCGATCTTCAGGCGGGTCGTGGCGCGCGTCTCGTTGAGGGCCTGCTGGTCGGTGTTGATGGCGATGAGGGAAGGTCCGTTTTCCCAGTGGGCTGCCATGCTGTCCACCGCGTTGCAGCCGCCACCACCGACTCCGACCACGCCGATCCGGCTTGTGGCCATGCTGTTCTCAGCCCTTCTCATGCCTGGTAATCTCCTGCGGTCATGTTCCGAAAATCCCCCGTAAGACATCTGTGAAACGGCGGCGTCGCCGGGCGACCGTTGCGTTCTTGAAAGCGTAGCGCAGTAATCCGGCCGCCGTTGAGCACTCTGGCCTCTCGGTTGCGGTGGCCAGTCCACTGAAGCCCACCGGGCGTCCGACCATGCAGGGCGCGCGGAAAACTCTTTCCGCCAGCTTGATCAGCCCCTTCATCTGGGCACCACCGCCGGTCAGGACAATGCCGGCGCCGATCTGGTGGCTGATGCCCTTGCGTTCAATATCGCGCAGGATCAGTTGGAAAAGCTCTGTCATGCGCAGGTGTATGACGGTATGCAACCCGGCTAGACTGACGTTGCGTCCCGGGTAGCCGACTTCAGCGGGTAGCGTGATCCGCTGGTTGGGCGTGGTGTCCTCTGCGATGGCGCTTCCCCGGTCACGTTTCAATTGCTCAGCCTGGGATCGGGGGATGTTGAAGGCAAGGGCGATATCGTTGGTTACATGGTCGCCGCCGATGGCATAGGCACCGGCCGCCCCGAAAATTCCCGCGGCATAGGCCGTGTAAGTGGTGGTTCCGCCGCCCAGGTCGATCACCAGAACGCCTCCCTCCTTCTGCTCGGGGGTCAGTACGGCCAGCGCGGAGCAGAGCCCCCCGAAGGCGGTGTCGGCCACATCCAGGTTCATATCGTTTCGCAGCAGACGGACGGTGTTTCGAATGTGGCTGTTCTGGGCATGGAGGATGAGCATGTCGAGTGCCAGCGTGGCGCATTCGAAATGCTCGGGGCGGGCGACCCGGTCGCCATCCACATAAAAAATCTGCCCGATCGAGTGGAGGATCTGGCGGTCGGGAGGGAGATTGACCGATCGCGCGAGTTCGGTGACTTGATCCACATCGTCCTGCGTGACGCCCTCCTCGGGATGGGTGATGGGGATGGTTCCGCGGTTGACCAGGCTCTGGATACTTCCGCCGGACAGGGCGAGATGCACTTGATGGATGGCGACCTGTGCGGTTTCCTCGGCGGCCCCGAGGGCCTCCTTCACACAGATTCGCGCATTCTCGAAATCAACCATTTCGCCCTTGCGGACTCCGGCGGAGGCATGTTCGCCCATGCCGGTGATGACGATGTGGTTATCCTCGCGAAGTTCACCAACCAGGGCGACCACTTTGGAGGTTCCGATTTCAAGAGCGACTATTGGTGCCAATCCCATAACTTTATGCTTTCCAAAACAGTCCTGTAGTCTTCCCGAATTAATCCCGCAACGCAATCCGAATTCAATATTCCTGTCCCGGGATGTACTGGTCGGTGAATGTAAGGTCAAGATTCACCAGCCGTTTTCCCCGCTCCTCGGAGGCACGCAGGGCCGCTGCCAGGGCGGCCAGCTTCCGTTCAACCTTCTGGCGGACTTCCGGATCAGATTGTTCCATGTCCGGCCATCCTATCTTGATGCGTTCCCCGGCCTGAAGATACACCTCGATATATTGTTTCTGGGACACATCGAGTGACGCGATCTTGACCCGTTCCCCGACCTTGGTCCGGTTGCAGCAGTCCACGATTTCCAGGGCATTCATCACGGGGAGCTCAACCCGTGCCCCCGATTTGAGGGTTTCGCTGCCGCATCCGCTGACCACGGGGTAATCCCGCCCGCTGGCACGGAGGTTGAACACATATCCCTCGCGGTCCACCGCCAGTGTGCCCCAGCGGCCGAGGCGGGCGATAGGGGTTCGTTCAACAACAGTGATGTCCAAAGTACCGGGGAGACGCCGGTGCAAGGTGATCGATTTGGCGATGTGCGTTTTTTGCAGGAAATCCTTCCGCAGCGTTTGGAGGCTGGAGGCGAACATATTGGTGCCCTCGCATACGGCCATGTTTTTCCGGACATAGCTGGCTGTGAGGGTGGGGCCATCCACATGGATTTCGAGTTTCTGGATGGCGTAGGCGGGGTCTTCCCAGAACAGTAGGGCGCCGATTTTCCATGTCAGCAGGGCACCCACCGCCACGGCACCGAGCACCGCCAGGGGAATCCAGATAATTTTGGGAAGGGAGATGGCGGGCTCACCTGATCGCTGTTCGCGGCGGGTGTTGGCACGGGTGGCGCCCCCGCGCCGGTCATCATTGCGATCTTTGTCGTTTTTTTTGCTGAACCACATAAACCGCTTCCTTAGCTTACCCGGGCCATTTCCATGATGATTGCGCACAATTCAGCAAACCCTATTCCGTTCGCGTGTGCGGCTTCCGGTAGGAGGCTGGTTTCCGTGAAGCCCGGGATATTGTTCAACTCAAGAACATAGAGTTGACCGTCCTCCGTGAGCCGGAAATCAACACGGCCGAGGCCATGGCATCCCAATGCCCGGAACGTCTCCAGGGCAATCTTCCCGGCACGGTCCGCGATGGCCGGTGTCAGCGGGGCAGGGCAGAGGTGGCGGGATTGTCCCTTGCCGTATTTGGCGGTGAAATCGTACCAGCCGTCCGGCGCCAGGATTTCGATTGCCGGCAAAACGGTTTTCCCGACGATGCCAACCGTCAGTTCCCTTCCGGGGATAAAGGCCTCGGCGATAACTTCGCCGTCGTATTTCAGTGATTCCCGGAACGCGACCTCCCAGCCGGCTTGAGTATTCACCTTGAAGATGCCGATCGTGGAGCCCTGGCAGGGCGGCTTGATGACCACCGGGTAGGGCAGGGTAAGCTGGCTGTCGGGGGTGAGTACTTCGTAGGGCGCGGTCGGGATTCCTGCCTGGAGAAAGATTTTCTTGCTGAGCCGCTTATCGAACGAGGCGCGGCTGGAGGCGGGAGTGGAGCCAGTGTAGGGGAGTTTTTTCGCTTCCAGCAGGGCCTGGACCTGGCCGTCCTCGCCGAATTCACCGTGCAGGGCGATAAAAACCGCCTCAACTCCGTCAGGAATATCCAGTTTTCGTTCCCGGACATCGATCTCGATCACATCGTAACCCGCTGCCTTCAGGCCCTTGGCCACGGCGGCCCCGGATTTCAGTGAAATCTCCCGTTCGGATGAAGGGCCGCCCTTCAGCACGGCTACTTTTTTGTATTTTCTTGTTTTCGACACCATTTCATCCGTCCTGTTTTTGAAATCAAACATTCCTATTTAACGGCAAGGAGCGCGTGTCTCAAGGAAAAATACAACCTTTATTGAGTGGCGCGGGGTTTTTGTTCCTTCTGGCCTGGCGCCACATTTCGTTTTCTGCACAGTATACTGCCGATCAGTGCGACAACAAGGATTATGCTGGCAAACTCCACTCCCGATTTGGTCACGAGAAACGAGGTGTCGGACACACTCCGGTTGAACTGCGTGATGGCGACCCCACCGCCGCGGGCGATGGTTTCCTGAAGATCGCGGGTCTCTCTTTTCCAGAGGATGGGGCCCACTACACTCATGGCAATTTGAAGGATGGCAACCACCTCAATGATTGCAAAGAGGTATTTGATCACACTTTGTTTCATGCTCTTTTTCCCGCCCTATTGATCCCAGGTCCGGCGACGATAGACCGGGTGAGTTTTTCAATCAATCGAAAATCGCGTAGGGTTGCGCGCACACTTGACATGGCCGCGGGGTTGGCGAGAATTGTCCGTGTATTTTGAAAAACAGGGAGATTGAGTTATGCCGATTTATGAATATGAGTGCGGGAAATGCGGGGGGCGGGTTGAGGCGCTGATCCGTACAGATAAGGATATTCCCGAAAAGTGCGAAAAGTGCGGGGGCAAGCTGGTAAAAGCCCTGTCCGGATTCAGCGTATCCATGGCCTCATCAGGCCCGAAGCATGAGCCGTCCGCCGCCTGCGCTTCCTGCCCGAGCCGCGGTTGCCCGCACAGTCATAGTTGAAGAGGTGGTTCCTGGACCCCCTCTTATCCGGCGAATTCCCGGGCGTTCTGGAACATTCTTAGCCAGGGGCCTTCCTCGCCTTTGAACAGGTTCCGGGGTTTCCAGGAAAGTTGCACGGCACGGAAGGCGCGCTCGGGGTGGGGCATCATGATGGTGA
>JBAXRC010000109.1:0-6976 GCA_037131415.1 bacterium
CCCTTGGCGGCACCCTGGATAATCGGGGCGGGGGCGATGGCACCGTCAATGGCGGGACGTTAAAGGTATTATATATCGACCTTCAAGGCGGAACCTATCCCAATACCGGACGTGTTTTCCTGAAACTTCTGATGCCCCCGGAACCGGGCACGGTGTTTGAGTTTTAAGGAGGAAGGAGACATTCAGTCGATTGCCTGTGACTCCTGCTCTTTGAGTCGCGGCACCCCTGACGACCAAAGATGAATTGCCAATCCGGCGAGAATGGCTAACTCGGCGATTACATATTTGCAATCCCCGGCAAGTTGACTCATGCGGGACGGGGGAAGTTGTTGCGGGAATGCCAAGTAATCCGGTGCCGCTGCGACAAGCAGGCCGAGGGTGATCAGGGTTATCCCCCAGGCGGAGGTGCGACCAGTGGCCTCTCGCTCCATGAGTTTATTGACAACAAAAGGGATCAGGGCCACCAACCAAATGGTGTTCATAACCCAGGTAAGGGGGGCGCTCAAAAGGACAATGACCAAGGCAAGTTGCCAGTAGAGAAATTCGGTCTCAGGCTTTAGGCAGACAGAAAAACGCATGCGCCATTGGAAGAGGACAGCCAGGCTGAAAAATCCGCCGAAAATCAGCAAGGATACGATGCTCATGGAGCTTGGCAGCCCCAGTTTCGATAAACTGTCGCGTGTCCATTGCCCGATCCTGGTTCTCGCTACACTGGCATTTATGACAAACTTAAAATGTTCCAATTGGTAAGTGCGGCCCTCCTTTGTCACGAGACTCGAAACGGGGCGCAAGGAGGAAATGACGGAATTGTCAGCGCGCATATCTCTTGTCCCGCCCTCGCCAAAGGCTGAAATTCTCGGGAACTCGACTTTGGCGTACCGAACCAGCGCGGAGCGCCCGCATAACATGACGGAAAGCATGAGGATGAACAGGGTTCCGATTACAAATCCGGCAATAACCCGCCACTTCCCCCGCAGTACCAGGAATGGCAGCAGAAGGATCGTGTGGAGTTTCAGAAGTGTTGCCAGGGCGATCAGCACTCCGGAAACGCCTGGCCTCTTTCCGGTAGCGATCAGGGCGATGCTTGTGGTCACCAGGACTAATGAAATGCCGTCAATCTGGCCGCGCTCAAGCAGGATCAGAAGCGGGCTGAACATGAGCAGGAAGAGGATCATTCCCCATGAGTAATGGTTGCGCAGGGTGGGGGCTGACACCCGTATCGCGACGCACAGTGACGCAAACACGGCAAGAAGATTGGCCAGCATCCAGAAATACTTGGCCACATGGTAGGGCAGGAGGGCGAGAGGATGGAATAACACGGCAACCAAAGGGGGATAGAGGAAACGGCTATGCTGGAACACGCCAACTCCATCCCAGACAGGGGGCGTATGACTGAAATGGTTGATGTAGGGCGACAAGCCGGCACGGGAGGCTTCGCCGGCCGTATAAAAGGCGCAGAAATCCATTTGGAGACAGCCCTCCCCAAAGGAGAGCATAAATCCAACAAGGCGAATGAACGCAAGACCCGCGACGACCATGATCACGATGTTCAATGGTCGGTAATTATTCATATCGGATCACTCAAGCCATCACCCCTGGAGCCTGACGGGTCAGGTTTCTCTTTTTATTTCCCCAGCGCCACTTCCAGGGCGATCAGGGTGTAGGAGGTCACGAGGATGTCGTTCGCTTCCCAGAAGCGGTTGCTCTTGTTGACCCAGTAGCCATGACCGGTCTTGGAATCCACTTTCTGCAACGTGATCATTTTTTCCACCAGGGCCTTGCGCCAGGCCACCGCATCCCGGCCCTTGACCGGGATGGATTCCCGGCCGAAGGTCGCCAGCGATTTGCTGAGCACGTTGTAGAAATAGAAAAGGCCATCCCCGCCCATACCGGGATTCTCATCGAGCGTCCAGTGCTTGGTGGCCCAGTCGAAGGCGGACTGCACGCGCGGGTCGTCCTTCCTGACATCGGCATAGATCAGGCTGAGCAGGCCGGCATAGGTCATGCTGCCGTAGGAGCGGAATACCACGACGCCTTCCTTGTTGGTGACGGTGCCCGCCTTGCTCTCGTCGGGGCGGTAGCCGAAGCCGCCGGCATTGTCCGGTCCCGATGCCTCCTTGTTCTGGACACGGTCCAGGAACCGCTTGGCGGCTTCCCAGTCCAGGTCCACATGCGCCTCCGACTTGGCGCGGAGATCCTCCGCGCCCTGGGTGAGCCGCATGGCCTCATAGGCGACCACGGAGTCGCTCAGGTCGGCATAGGCGCGACCGGTGTCCTTGTCGTAGCCCATGCCGCCATCATACATGTCGCTGCCGAAGTGTTGTCCGGCGGCGACGAACTTGCGCGCCTTGAGCACCACGGGGGTATACTGGGGGTCGTTCAGGAGGTGCAGGGCCACCATGCAGAGCGCGGTGTTGTAGTTGCTCAGTCCGCCGCCCTTTCCGGCCAGTTTCCGGTAAATGCCGCCGTCAGGTTGAACACAGCCCATGATGAACTTGGCGGCCTTGGCGGTCACTTCGGCCTTCCGGGGATGATCGCTCAGGATGAACGCCCACATGGGCAGTGCGGTAAGCGCCGGGAAGCTGCCTTCCGACCAGGATCCGTCTTCCTTCTGCTGGGAGGCCAGCCAGTCGAGGGAGCGGGTGATGGCGGCATCGGCTTCCTTGGCGGTTGAGAGATCCACTTTCCCGGCGACCGAGGTCTTGGTTACCAGGGTGCGGGATGCGGGTTCGACGATGGGTGCTGCGTTCAGGACGCCAGCTAGCAGGCTCAGGGAAACCAGGGTGTTCGCAAGATTATTTTTTTTCATCATCCGATTCCTTTTCCTTTAACAAACGGGTCACAAGTATATACTGACTGCGTTTCGCCTCAACTACATAAACGCTTGAGGGTAAAAGATGGTTCGGTCCGGAACAGGGGAGGGACATGCCGTGAAGGAAAGTCGTAGTGGAAACTGGTCGCCGGGATTGAGTGATGCGGAAAAAACGACGCTTTTTGCCCTGGCCAAGGACACTCTGAAATGGTGTGTGAACGGGCAGCGGGGCGACTTTGATTTTTCGCCCTATGCCCTCACGCCGTTGCTGAAGACCACAATGGCGACGTTTGTAACCCTGAAGATCAGGGGGCAGCTCCGGGGCTGCATCGGCTCCCTGACGCCCGTGGACCCGCTCTACCGCTCGGTCCATGAGAACGCCATCAATGCGGCCCTGCGGGATCCGCGTTTTACCTCGGTGCGTCCGGCGGAACTGGCGGAGATCGAGGTGGATGTTTCCGTATTGAGTCCGATACGGGATATCGGCTCCATTACCGAGTTCAAGATCGGCCAGCAGGGGATCATCCTGGAGAAGGGGCGCGCCCGCGCCGTTTATCTTCCGGAAGTGGCGACGGAACAGGGCTGGACGGAGGAGGAAACCCTCTCCTCGCTAAGCCTGAAGGCCGGGCTTCAGCCGGATGCCTGGCGTGAAGGCGCCCGGTTCAAGGTCTTTGAGAGTGTGGTGCTTAAGGACAAGGATGAATTATGAGTTATGAAATAAAGATGTCGCATGGGATTGTGTTGGTTGTGGGTATTGGGGTGGGGTGCCTGATCGGGCGCCTGCTGGTGACGGTCCCGGTTTCTGTTCCGGGTGCGGACGCCGTCTCGCCCTCCTCGGTGGCTACCCTGGATCGGGCTCCCGAGACGGGGGCAGGACAGCCGAAGGGTGAAAAGAAATCAGGCCGACAGTCCGTCAGGCCCCGGGACACGGGCAAGACCTCAGGGGCGGCCCTGGCTGAATTCCAGGCGGCCTTGGGAAAAACCGGTTACTCCTATGACGGCAGTCAGCAGATAGAGGCGATAAAGTTGATCGACCTGTTGGAGGGACCGGATATTCTGGTGGCGGTAAAAAGTGTGCTCAAGGGGTTCCCGGCCTGGAAAAGCCATATCTATCTTCCGCCGCTATTCAAGAAGCTCGCCGCCCTGGATGTTCAGTCCGCCCTGAAGGAAGCGCAGGCTTTGTCGCGACCCCAGGAGCGTGCGGCGGCAATGGGGGGTGTATTTCAAGCATGGGCAGCGAAGGATCCGACGGCCGTGGTGAATTGGTTGAAAGCGCTGCCGGCGGGTGGGGGGCGGACCCGAATGCTTCAGTCGGCCATTCCCGGGCTTGCCGAGGCCGCGCCTGAAGCGGCCTACACGCTGGTTCTGGCGCTTTCCCCCCAGACCCTGCGCAACTTCGGCTTCCTCATTTTTTCCCGCTGGGCCAAGACGGATCCCGTGACGGCATTGTCCAAGATGATGGCTGTGCCGATGGGGCAGCAAAGTGAATATTTCATTCCCGGCATTATTTCGGAATGGGCCCAGCGCGACATGAATGCGGCGGAAGCCTGGGTCAAGGCCTTGCCGAAGGGGAAGGTTCAGAATGTGGCCACGCGCGGGTTGCTGACGGCGGTTGCCGCCACTGATCCCGCCCGGGCCGCGACGATGATCACCTCGCTTCCCTCCTCTCAGGAGCAGATGGCGGTCTTGAGTTCGGTTCTGGGCGAATGGAGCCAGACCGATCTTGCGTCCGCTGTGGCGTGGGTCAAGCAACTGCCGGAAGGCCAGCTCAAGCAGTCGGCCGTGAACCAGGTGATGTATCAGTGGGCGGAAAGCGATCCCCGGGCTGCGGCGGACTATGTGGCGACCCTGCCGCAGGGCAACCAGCGGAATTCCGCGTTATCAAGTCTTGTGAATACCTGGGTGCAAAAGGACATTTCCGCAGCGTCGGAATATGTCATGGCGTTACCGGTTGGCTCTACGCGTACGATGGCCATGTCCAGTTTAGTGGGAGCCTGGGCGGAACAGGACTCCAAGGGGGCGCTGGCCTGGATTAAAAGTCTTCCTGAAGGCATTGAAAAACGATCCGTCATGCAGACGGCAGTATATCGGCTGGCCCAGACGGACCCGGCGGCGACGGCCGCGATGATTGATGAGATGCCGCCGTCGTCATCGCGCCAGAATTGTATGGGATCTCTCCTGCAAAGCTGGGTCGAGAGCGATCCCGATAAGGCGCTGGAGTGGGCCAGGACTTTGCCGGCGGGACAAAACCGCAATCAGGCGTACCAGCAACTGGCCTATTCGTCCTGGGCCAGGCAAAGCCCCACGCAGGCCATTTCCCTGTTCATGAGTCTTCCGGCGGGGCAGTCCAGAAACAGCAGCATCTCATCGTGTGTTTCAGTCTGGGCCCAGCAGGATTTCGAGGGCGCGCTTGACTGGGTGACAAAGCTGAACGATGGCTCCCTGAAAAAAAACACCCTGCGTTCCATCCAGTGGCAATGGATGGAGATTAATCCAGAGCAGGCGGTGACTTTTTCCTATGAGCAGAAGACCGAAAACAAGAACGGGAACCTGTCCTCCATGGTTCAGCAATGGACCGGAAAAGATCCCATTGCGGCCATTACCTGGGTGACCCAGTTGCCGGCAAAGGAAATGGAGAAATACCTGCCCTCGGCCATTAGCGGGTGGGCCGGCCAGAGCCCGGTGGAGGCGGCCAAGTATGTGGCCAAGCTGCCGGCCGGAAAGCTTCAGAATCAAGTCGCCACCCAGGTGGTTTCGCAGTGGGCGATCCAGGACCCCGTCAAAGCCGCAAAATGGGCGAGTGGCTTTGCCAATGAGGACCTGAGGGCGCAGACGTGGCCGAGTGTGGCGAGCAGTTGGGCGCAGAATGACCCGGAAGGCGCGGCGACCTGGGTGGATACGCTGCCGGCGGGAAAACCCCGGGAAGCCACCATTCAATCGATGGTGTATTCCATGCAATACAATGACCCGAAGACCGCGGCCAAGTGGGCTGAAACCATTCAGGATCAAAACCAACGCAATAGTCTGATCGAGAATGTCGCCCGGAACTGGTTGCAGAATGATGCCGACGCCGCCCAGGCCTGGATCCAGGCTTCACGCCTGACGGACGAGGTCAAAACGCGACTGATGAAACAGGCCGCATCCCAGGACTGATGTAACGCCATGACCCAGGACAAAAGTGTCACGCAAAAGAGTCCCCGGCTTCCCCCCTGGATCCGGATCCGGTACGGAGGGCGCGGAATCCAGGAGAAGGTAAACCAGCTTCTGGTCGACAGTGATCTGCACACGGTCTGCCAGGGGGCGCAATGCCCGAACCAGCACGAGTGCTTCAGCCGCGGCGTGGCCACCTTCATGATCCTTGGCGATGTCTGCACCCGGGATTGCCGTTTTTGTGCGGTGACAACCGGGATTCCGCCGGGCGTCGATCCGGATGAGCCGCGCCGGGTTGCCGGGGCCGCAGCCAAGCTGAAGTTGCATCATGTGGTGGTCACCAGCGTGACCCGCGATGATCTCCCTGATGGCGGGGCCGCTCATTTTGCGGCGACCATCCAAGCCCTTCGCCAAGCCCTGCCCACCGCCACCGTCGAAGTGCTGACGCCGGATTTCAAGGGAGTCAAAAAGGATATGGATGTGGTTCTGGGCGCCGCCCCCGACGTTTTCAATCACAACCTCGAAACGGTGCGGCGCCTGCAGAAGCGGATCAGGCCCGCGGCGGATTATGAGCGGTCTTTGGGGGTGCTGGCGTATGCGGCAAAATCAGCAATTTTAAATCAGAAATTTCAAATCCGGACGAAGTCCGGATTAATGGTGGGACTGGGCGAGACCGACGATGAGATTATCGAGGCGATGGGGGATTTAAGGGCGGTCGGGGTGGAACTGCTCACCATTGGCCAGTATTTGGCCCCCTCGGGAAACCATGCCCCGGTGGAACGGTACGTTCCGCCTGCCCAATTTGAGGAATATGCCCGGCGCGGTACCGTCATGGGTTTCAGGAATGTCGCCTCCGGTCCCCTGGTCCGCTCCTCCTACATGGCCGAACGGCAGTTTTACGGGCCTGACGGTGAACCGAAACCTTCTGGCGGAGCCTGACTGACATCAACAGGGGATATATCCCTTTGCGCCTCGTAGAGGCGCTCCTTGTGGAGATATCCACCCGAATGGGGG
>JBAXRC010000110.1:0-6921 GCA_037131415.1 bacterium
AGCTGATTCCCTACCTGCCGACGAGTATTGTGGTGAAGCGGAGTGACGGCACCTTTGCGCTGGAATACGAGCGCCCGAAGAGTATCGGTTACATTTCGCAGTTCTACGGGAATTTCGCCATCATCCTGCGAGCCTATGCGTATATGTTGTTGCTGGGGCGCGAGGGGTTGCGCCGGGTCAGCGAGAATGCCGTCCTGAACGCCAACTACATGCAGGCGCGACTGAAGGAGCGTTACGATTTGCCTTATAACCGGATTTGCATGCATGAATGCGTGTTCAGCGCCTCGCGCCAGGCAAAGACCGGGGTTCATGCTGTCGATATTGCCAAGGCCCTGGTGGAGCGGGGACTGCATCCGCCCACGATTTATTTCCCGCTGGTGGTCCAGGAGGCGATGATGATCGAGCCGACCGAGACCGAGTCGCGTGAGCAAATGGATGAGTTCATTGCCGCCATGTTGGAGATTGCCGATATGGCGGAGCGCGAGCCTCTTTCGTTCGCGGCCATGCCCCGCAACACTCCGGTAGGCCGGCTGGACGAGGTCAAGGCCGCCAGGGACATGCGATTCAAGGCGTAGCAGGAAATGACTTCATCTGGGGGCCACAACAAAAAAAAGATTGCCGGCGAACTTCGCCCGGTTAAATAAAAGGAAGGGCGTATTATGAATGCAAATCCGTTTCTGGGTGTTTTCTTCCACTGGCTTGGCGGTCTGGCTTCGGGAAGTTTTTATGTGCCGTACCGCGGCGTGCGGAAATGGGCATGGGAGGTCTACTGGCTGGTGGGGGGCGTTTTCTCCTGGGTCGTGTGTCCGTGGTTTTTCGCTTCCCTGATGACAAACGACCTGCTGGCCGTCCTGCGCCAGCAGTCGATGACCACCCTCTGGTGGACTTATTTCTTCGGCGCCATGTGGGGCGTAGGGGGACTGACCTTCGGGCTTGCGATGCGGTATCTCGGCATGTCGTTGGGAATGGGGGTGGCCCTGGGTTACTGCGCCGCCTTCGGAACGTTGCTCCCGCCGATCTTCAAGATCTTCATTCCGTCTGTTCCGGTGCCTGAAACCATCGGGCAGATCGCCTCGACAACCCCCGGAATCATCACGCTTGCCGGCGTGGCCGTATGTCTGCTGGGTATCGCGGTGGCGGCACTGGCCGGGTTCACCAAGGAGAAGGAAATGCCGGCGGCTGACAAGCACAAGGCCATCGCCGAGTTCAATTTCTCCAAGGGAATTATGGTCGCCACATTCTCGGGTATCATGAGCGCCTGCTTCTCCTTTGCGCTGACAGCCGGCATTCCCATCGGCGAGGCATCGGCGGCGGCCGGGACCTCAACCCTCTGGACCGGGCTTCCGAAACTATGTGTCGTCCTTACCGGCGGGTTTACCACCAACTTCATCTGGTGCCTGCTCCTCAATCTCAAGAACAAGACCGGCTACCAGTATTTCAGCAGGACCGTCCAGTCGCCCGTTTCCGCGCAGGCTCCGGCGGCCGCGGCCGGGAAACCCGCATTGTCAGCCGAAGACAACCGGGTGCCATTCCTGAAAAACTATATGTTCTCCGCGCTGGCCGGGGCGACCTGGTACTTCCAGTTCTTCTTCTACACGATGGGCGAAACGCAGATGGGGCGGTTCGGGTTTGCCAGCTGGACCCTGCACATGGCCAGTATCATCATCTTCAGCACGATGTGGGGGTGGTATTTCCACGAGTGGAAGGGCGCCAGCAAGAAGGCGCACGGGTATATCACGGCCGGTATCGCGGCACTGATCCTTTCGACGATCATCATTGGCTTCGGTACCTGGCTCAAAGGCCAGACCGGCATCGGGCATTGAAATTCGGGAGATGGGAATGGATACTCTGAATGAACTGACGGCGCTGTCGCATGAATTCGGTACAGCGTCCTATGTCAAGGGCGGTGGCGGGAATACTTCGGTAAAACTGGGGACTACCCTCTGGATTAAACCCTCGGGGATGACACTGGGCGGCCTCAAGAACGCCGATTTCATTCCGCTGGACAGGCCCTCGGTCAGAAGCCTGTTCACATTGTCGTTGCCGGATAGCGCGGCCGCACGGGAGGAGTTGGTCAAGAATACCATGGCCAATGCGGTGCTCAAGGGTTACAAGGGGCGCCCTTCAGTTGAGTCGCCTCTCCATGAGATCCTGGTCGGGAAATATGTGGTGCATACCCATCCGGAACTGGTCAATGGCATGACCTGCTCTGTCCGGGGCAAGGCCGCGTGCGAAACGCTTTTCCCGGCGGCCATGTGGGTGCCTTACATCGATCCCGGATATACGCTCTGTATGGAGCTGTATAAGCGGCTTGAAGACTATGGCCGGGTACATTCCAGGCAACCCGCAGTAATCTTTATCGAGAATCATGGCGTCTTTGTGAGCGCGGACAGTGCGGAAAATATCCGCATGCTGTATCAGCAAGTCATGGGGACGCTGCAGGCGGAATACCAGAAGAAGGGCGTAACCGGGTTCG
Organism: bacterium; assembly: GCA_037131415.1. Classification (GTDB taxonomy): domain Bacteria; phylum Verrucomicrobiota; class Kiritimatiellia; order CAIKKV01; family CAITUY01; genus JAABPW01. The sequence continues at coordinate 2,477 of JBAXRC010000110.1, forward strand.
TTGCCGGGCCGGTATCGCCCATGGATCCGCAATCCCCGGAATGCCGGATGCTCAAAGCCGTTATGGGCGCCGAGGCGGAGCATGTTGCCTGCAGTCCATGGGTTCAGGTGGCGGAGGGTCCGTTGACGCCTGACCATATCGTGTATTCAAAATCATGGCCGTTCATGGGTAAACTTGACGCGCCGATGCTGGCAGAATTCAAGGACGTTCACGGCTATTTCCCCAAGGTCCTGGTCACGGACGACGGCGTGTACGGAGTCGGGCAGAGCGGACGAAACGCCAGTCTGGCGCTCGAGCTGGCCCTCGACGGCGCGGCCGTTCGACGGTATGCCGAAGCCTTCGGCGGGGTTCAGTACATGACCGGGAGGGCGACGGATTTCATTGAGAATTGGGAAGTTGAGTCATACAGGCGCACGCAGGTGGCATAAGGAAACGCTTCATGAAAAAAACGAATGAATACAAGTTGGCCAGGGAACGGTATGCGGAGACCGGGGTTGACACCGAAAAGGCTGTAAAGGCTGCGCTCGAAATTCCGGTATCGATTCATAACTGGCAGGTTGATGACATCGTTGGATTCGAGGTCAAGACCGCAAGCGTAAGTGGCGGCGGCATCATGGCCACCGGCAATTATCCCGGCCGGGCCCGGACCCCTGAAGAAGCCAGGGCTGATTACGAGAAGGTCTTGAGTCTCATTCCGGGAAAACACCGCCTGAATCTGCATGCCCTCTACGCGGACACGAACGGGAAGAGGGTGGAGCGCGACGATCTTCAGCCCCGGCACTTTGAGTCCTGGATGCAATGGAGCCGGAAGAATCATATTCCCCTTGATTTCAATCCCACCTATTTCGGTCACCCGAAGGCCGATTCCGGCTTCACTCTTTCGAGCAAGGATGAGTCGGTACGGAAGTTCTGGGTCCGGCATGGCATTGCCGCGCGCCGGATCGCGGAAGCCATGGCGAAGTCCAACAGGGGCGTCTGCCATGTGAACCATTGGATTCCCGACGGGTCAAAGGACCTGCCTGCCGACCGGTGGACGCACCGCTCCCAGCTGACCAAGTCGTTGGATGAGACGATTTCCCAGGAGAAGCGTGTGGATAAGAGCAAGTGTCTGGATTACGTCGAGAGCAAGCTGTTCGGCCTCGGCAGTGAGGAATACGTGGTTGGGTCGTCCGAATACTACAGCAGCTATGCCGCGAGCCGGAATATCGGCCTGTGCATGGACATGGGGCATTATCACCCGACGGAGACGATCCATGACAAGATCAGCAGCTTCCTTCAGTTCCATAAGAAGCTCCTGCTGCATGTCAGCCGTCCGATGCGGTGGGACAGCGACCATGTGGTGATCTTCAACGACGATCTCAAGAACCTGTTCCTGGAAATCGGGCGGGGTGGCGCCTGGAAGAAAGTGGCTGTGGCGACCGACTACTTTGATGCCAGCATCAACCGCATTGCCGCCTATGCCATCGGGTTGCGGGCGACACGCAAGGCCATTCTCTTCGCGATGCTGGATCCATCCCAGACGCTCAGGAAGATGGAGGAGGCCGGGGATCGTGCCGGGTCACTGGCTTTGATGGATGAAATGAAGTTCATGCCGATCGGCGCCGTCTGGGCCGAGTTGTGCCGCCGCGATGGCGCTCCGCAGGACATGGAGTGGATGGACAAGGTCCGCTCCTACGAAAAGAAGGTCCTGCTGAAACGCAAATAGGAAGATCAGGCTATTAACCCCCCCTCTTCTGGAGGGCGAGGCTTGCCGAGCCATAGTCAAGAGGCATGCTCTTATATTGACTGCGGCTCGGCAAGCCTCGCCCTCCAGAAGAGGCTTGGAGCATCCCTTCTTACATGACCACATCGGAAACGGTCAGGGCGCGGTCGCCGAGGGTCTTGTTTGCCGCCTCGAGTTTCTCGCGACTGGTGAGGACGCAGACGGGTGAGGCCTTGAAGCCGCTCTCCAAGGTCTCCAGCAGGGCCGTCCGGGCCGCATCGGGCGTGACCGCGAGGCGGGCCTCATAGAATGATTCACGCAGTTCCGGCGTAACCCCCTGAAGATGGCGGGCCAGGGCGATGCCGGTGGCTTCGCCGGGCCGCATGGGGCGTTCATCATCCTTCGCGGTTCCAATGATGGACCGGTCAATGTCGGCCTGTGACCAGCGTGTCGACCGGACATAATCCGGCGTGCCTGAAAATACATCGAGGGTGCGGGTCACATGGGGGTCGCGGAATGAGGTCATGAAGAGGGTTCCCGCCAGCGGATTGTAGGAGATGCTGCCGCCGTAGGCGTTGCCCTTCAGCCTGATTTCGGGGAGGAAATAATCGAACCGCACCATGTGTGTGCCGATGACCAGCGCCGCGGAACGAGGATTGATCAGCGTTGGCGCCACCATTCCCTGTGTACAGTGCGCCACCTGGATCGGCACCGCCAGGCCCTCACGGGGAGAGGGAATTTGAGATTTTTGATTGAAGATTGAAGATTGAAGATTTGAAATCTGAAATCTGGAATCTGAAATCATTTTCCGACCCCAGTTTCTAAAAGCGGATTGGACGCTATCAAAAGCCTTGTCGGAGCCGGTGAAACTGATCGTGAGGCGTTCCGGGGAAAGAAGGAAGGACCGGATGCGTTCGATCTTGGCCATCAGGGCGTCCGCTTCCTGGTCATACTTGTCACAGAGCTGTGCGGTCAGGGCAATCTGGGGGATGCCGTGGCATTGTTCATCCATGAGACCCACCGGTGTGAGATATTGGGCGGCATGGCATTGGGCGTAACTCTGGCCGTTTTCAAGGATATCGCTACGGTAGCCGACGCGGGACTGGATGAGGATGTCGCGCAGACGGGTATGGTCGCGCGGGTCCACTTCAAAGACCAGGTCGCGGAGCACCTCCAGCGCGCGGTCCATCTGACCCTCGAGCGCCTTGCAACCGAAGCGCATGGATAGCACGGGCAGGCCGGGGAGCGTGGCATGGTGCTGGAACGAGGGAGAACAGGACACTCCGCCGGTGGCGGCCGCCACCCGCTGGGCCATGGTTTCATAGTTCATTCCCGCCGCCCCGAGCTTGGTGATCGCATCGCAGTAATGCGGGAGGTAGGTCCAGAGCTCCTTCGGCAGCCCGTTGAGGTCGAGACTGAACTGAAGATAGTTCACCCCGTTCGTGAAAATGTCATTTCGCAAAAGGGCTATTCCAGAATCCGTATTGCTGGATCGTGGATCTTGGCGTTTCGCTTCTGACTTCTGACTTCTGACTTCTGAATACTGGATTCTCCCCACGTTTGTCGGGATGTTCCTCGGTTTCCTGGGAAGGTCGCGCACCTTGAGCTGGGGAAGCAGGGCGGTGAGTTCCGGGGAGTTCGGCGTGCCGCTGAGGGCTTCCACGGCAGCAGCCTTTTCCGCGATCTGAAACGTTTCAGATTCGGATTTCCGCGCCCGCTCGGCGTTCATGCGGGCGGCGAACGCGGCATCATTCCGGGCCTGCCAAGTCTTGTCAGGCGTGAGCCGGGTGGTGAGCCGGTGCGGGTTGTGGACCAGTTGTTCCAGAATGAGTCTGGAAAAAAGCTGCGGGTCGGCCTGGTAGCGGCGCTGGCAGGACTCCAGGTGGCTGCTCATGTCCACAAAGGTGAGTGGATCGGCGCCGTGCACCCAGGCGCCGAGGACGCGGTTCATGGTGTGGAGAGGGAACATGGGAAGAATTTCGAGGTAGTGGTAGGCGGTCTGCTGGAATGCGGCCTCCACGGCCTCCCCGGGGAGGCCCTGCTCGGCAATGCGCGTCAGGGAGGAGAGCACCAGCGATTCGAAGGCTTCGACCTTGTCGGGGTCGCTGCCCATGAGTCCGACACAGAAAACGGTCTCGGGGCCGAGTTCCATGTCGCCGCAATCCAGAAGATCCTGTCCGAGCTGCGAGTCAATCAGTGCCTTCTTCAGCGGGGCGGCCTCGTGCCCGAAGAGAACCTGGGTCAGCACATGCCGGAGCACCGCCTGGTCGGGATCCAGGGCATCGCCGGTCAGCCAGGTCATGGCCATGAAGGTCTTGTTCTCGAGCGTTTCATCCTGGCCGACGGGATAGGTGTCGGTATGGGATGCCGGAGCGGCCCAGCGGGATTGTCGGACGGTTACAGGAATGGGCGGGTGCTTCGTGTATCCCTCAAGGCGCGGCGCCAGGAAGGCCAGGTAATCGGCCGTTGGAATGTTGCCGTAGAAATAGAAAAAGGCGTTCGAGGGGTTATAGTGCGATTCATGGAAGCGCTTGAAGTCCTCGTACGACAGGTCGGGGATGGAATCCGGGTGCCCAGCGTAGTTCAGGGCGTAGGGGGTGTCCGGCAACAGGCGCTGGATCCAGGTGTAGAAGAGTTTGCTTTCCGGACTGGAGAAGACGCCCTTCATCTCGTTGTAGACGATACCGCTGACGGTGAATGCCCCGCCCGGGTTGGCGGGATCGGCGGGGGCCAAATGATGGCC
>JBAXRC010000111.1:0-6907 GCA_037131415.1 bacterium
CTTTTAGCGTCATCGACGGCACATCGGAACGCCTCCCATTGACGGTCACATGCCCGTGCAAAACCAACTGCCTGGCGTTCCGTCGCGAAGCCGCAAAACCAAGACGGTATACCAGATTATCCAGCCGCATCTCGAGCAACTGGAGCAGCATCTCACCCGTGACGCCGCGCTTACGCAACGCGCGCTGGAAGAAAAGTTTGAATTGGCCTTCCTGCAAGCCGTAGAACCGGCGCAGGCGCTGTTTTTCCCTCAACTGGACGCCGTAGTCCGACTTCTTGGACGGCCGCGCCCCATGCATGCCCGGTGCCGGGCGTCCCGTATCAATGGGACATTTGGACATCCGGCAACGATCCCCCTTGAGAAAAAGCTTCATGCCTTCACGGCGGCAAAGCTTGCACGCTGGCCCTGTATATCTACCCATTCGAATTCTCCTGTTCTCTCAAAACCTATTAAACGCGACGGCGCTTGCGAGGCCGACAACCGTTATGCGGCATCGGCGTCACATCCTTGATCATGCTGATATTCAGTCCGGCCGACTGGAGGGCACGGATGGCCGACTCACGGCCGGCTCCAGGCCCCTGAACCCGGACTTCCACTTCCTGCATGCCGCGCGAAACCGCCTGACGGGCCGCTTCCTGCGCCACCACGCTCGCAGCGAACGCGGTGCTCTTGCGCGACCCCTTGAAGCCCGCACGTCCGGAGGTGCTCCACGCAACCACCCCGCCCTTGGCGTCCGAAATCGAAATAATCGTATTGTTGAAGGTCGCCCGGATATGGACGATCCCGAACGGAATCACACGTCCCGCGCGAACCCGGGGCTGACGGGTCGGACGAGCCGCCCCCTCGGCGCCAGCCGCTCCCTCAGGAGCATTAACGGCCCCTTCCGGCTTGCCGCCGGCTTGCTCCTCAACCTTGTCTTTAGCCTCTGCCATTGCGAACCCGACCCTCTTTTAGAATTGCTGTTCCTTACGCCTGTTTCGCGGCCGACCGCGCCTCTTTCCCGCGCACCGCACCCACCGTGCGCCGCGGACCTTTGCGGGTACGGGCATTGGTGCTCGTACGCTGGCCACGAACCGGAAGACCGCGCTTATGACGGACCCCCCGGTAGCTGCCAATACTGATCAACCGGCGAATGTTTTGCGCCACTTCGCGCCGAAGATCGCCCTCAATGCGGTACGTGTTCTGAATGACGTTGATGATCCGCGCAAGCTCCTCGTCCGTGAGGTCGTCGGCTTTTGTCGCTGGATTGATCTTTGCCTTCTCGATCACCTCGTGGGCCGTTGTCGGCCCGATTCCGTAAAGGTACCTCAGGGAATATTCAATACATTTCTTCCCGGGAATATCAACACCTAGTATTCTGGGCATGCCCGATTCTCCTTAACCTTGCCTCTGCTTATGGCGCGAATTGGTGCAAATCACCCGCACCACACCCCGGCGGCGCACTACTTTGCAGCGCTCACAGATTCGCTTGACTGAACTTCTGACCTTCATCCGCTGTCTCCATTCCAAAATGAGCCGACCAAACTATCAATGGCCCCACTCAATGTCCATACCAAAATTTCACCTGACAGCCCCTAGGGCACCGTCAGAATTTCCGGCCCGTCCTCACCGATCACTACGGTGTGCTCAAAATGAGCCGAGGGTTTCCGATCCATCGTCCGAACCGTCCACCCGTCCGCCAACACTTCCACTGCCGCATTCCCCATGTTTACCATGGGCTCAATCGCCAGCGTCATTCCTACCTTCAACTTGGGACCCCGCCCCGGCGTCCCGAAATTCGGAATCTGCGGATCCTCGTGCATTTTCCGCCCAATCCCGTGTCCGACAAAATCCCGCACCACCGAAAAGCCGGCACTCACAACCCGCTCCTCAATAGCATGCGATAAATCACCCAGCCGGTTTCCCGCCCGGGCCTTAGCCACGCCTGCAGCCAGCGCCATCTCTGTCGCGCGAACCAACCGGATCACCTCCGGATCCGTCACTCCAACCATCACCGTAGTCGCCGTATCACCGACAAAACCGCCGAACATCACACCGACATCCAGGCTGACGATCTGTCCCAACTCGATGCGACGCCCGTCCGGGATGCCATGCACCACTTCCGAATCAATCGAAATGCAAATGTTTCCGGGATATCCGTGATATCCCAAAAACGCACTCGTTGCCCCCATCGAGTCCATCAGTGATGCCGCCGCCGCATCCAGTTCCCTGGTAGTGACGCCGGGCGACACCCGCCGCGCAATCTCATCACGCACCTGCGCCGCAATCCGCCCGCTCTCGCGCATCTTTCGGATTTCGTCGCGATTCTTGAGAATGATCATGAGCCGATCAGTGGCCGCACCGCTTGAAGAATCTCGGCCACTGTATCTTGCCGTTGCTTCGAGGCATCTACACGAACGAGCACACCCTTCTTCTCGTAGTAAGCGATCAGGCTTTCCGTCTGTGTTGTGTATACCTCAAGCCGGTTCAAAATAGTCGCCTCGCAGTCGTCAGCCCGCTGATAGAGCTCGCCGCCGCACAGGTCGCAAATCCCTGCCTGTTTCGGGGGGATATTAGTGACATGATACCCTTGGCCACATTTACGGCATACACGTCGCCCCGTCAACCGGCCGATCAGCATCTCGCGCGATACATCCAGAAGAAACACCTTATCCACACGGGAGGCGTGCCGCTGCATGATCTCATCAAGCAAACGAGCCTGCTCGAGCGTCCGGGGAAACCCGTCAAGCATATATGCGGCATCCTTGGCGCCTTGAGCGAGACGCTCCTCGACAATGCCTAAAATAACCTCGTCGGGAACCAGTTCGCCTCGCTTCATGTACCCGTCAGCCTTCAGGCCCACCGTGGTGCCATTCTTGACCGCAGCTCGGAGCATATCGCCGGTTGAAACATGGAGGAATGGGCTCGCTCCGCGAATCCCTTCCGCGATTGTCCCTTTGCCCGCGCCCGGAGCTCCCAATAGTATGATGGTTTTCATGACTGTCTTTAACCTGAAACCCGTCCACGAAGCTTGCCGCGCCGCAGAAATCCGTCGTAGTGGCGCATCAGGAGGTGTGACTCCACCTGCCGCATGGTATCCAGCATTACGCCTACGGTAATCAACAAACTGGTGCCTCCGAAGAAAGACGCCACCAGGTACGGAACCCCAAATTGCCGGTTCAGAACCGAGGGGATCACCGCAATAATCGTTAGAAACAGTGCGCCTGCCAAGGTAATCTTGGTCATCGTCGAATCCAGATATTCCGCCGTAGGACGCCCCGGACGCGTACCTGGAACATAGCCGCCATACTTCTTCAAATCATCCGCAATCTGAACTGGATTAAACTGAGTAGCCACCCAAAAGTAGGAAAAGAAAAGGATCATAAGTCCATAAAAAACCATATGTAACAAGGCGTCAGGGCCCAATTGATTAGCCAAGGTGTGCGCCCAAGTCCACGACTCGGGGAATCGATTCAGGATAACCGCCGGGAACATCAGGATGGACTGGGCGAAAATAATGGGCATGACGCCGGAGTAGTTCACCCGCAACGGCATATACGTACTCTGCCCGCCGTAAACCTTCCGTCCGACTACCCGTTTCGCATACTGCACAGGTATCTTGCGCTGCCCCTGCGTCAAAAGTATGGTTCCCGCCACCACGCCTAAAAGCATAAGCACCAGCACCACGCTAAATACGGGATTAAACTGACGCCCCCCCTCCACCGCCGTGAACATCGCAATGGACTGCGCCACGGCACTCGGCAGACGGCTCACAATACCTTCCGTAATAATCAGGGAGATACCGTTTCCGATCCCTCGCTGCGTGATCTGCTCCCCAAGCCACATGATGAATACGGACCCCGCTGTCACGGAAATAATCGTCATCAATTTGAAGCCAAGGCCCGGATGCAGCACGAGTCGGGCATCCCCTCCTCCAAGGATGGACCCCGGATTCTCAAGCGTCACCGCAAGAAACCAGCCCTGGATGACGCATAGGATCACGGTCAGAATGCGTGAATACTGAGTGATCTTCTGGCGCCCTGTATCGCCTTCACGTGCCAGACGCCCGAGTGTCGGAATCACGGCCGTCAAAAGCTGAAGAATGATCGAAGCGCTGATATAGGGCATGATACCCAGAGCACCTACCGCGCACTGGCTAAGTGCCCCGCCACTGAACATATCCAGCAAGCCCAGCATTCCACCGCCCGAACTTTTCTGGGCAGCGGCAACCATCGCCCGAAGGGCCTCCGCATCCACCCCGGGAATCGGCACATTGGCCACAAGACGACAGACGAAGATAAGGCCCATCGTGAAAAGAATGCGGGCCCGCAATTCGGGAATCCTGAAACAATTTGTGAAGGCGGACAGCATGAGCTTTTTCCTATTTCCCTCTCACCAGCCTACAACGTCTCGCACGTCCCGCCAGCGGCCTCGATCTTGGCCTTGGCTCCCGCACTAAATGCGTTGGCACGGACCGTAAGTTTGCGATCAACAGCGCCCTTGGCAAGGATCTTAATCCCGTCAGAAACTCCATTGGCCAAACCATTTTGTTTCAGGACATCCGGGGTCACCACGCTGCCGGCCGCAAACACATTGAGTTGCCCGACATTGACCGCCTGGAATTCCTTGCGTGAAATGTTTTTGAAGCCGCGCTTCGGAATCCGGCGAATGAGGCGCATCTGACCTCCCTCGAACCCGAGCTTGTGCTTATGACCCGAGCGGGCATATTGCCCCTTATGCCCCCGGCCTGATGTTTTACCCAGCCCGGAACCGGTTCCCCGTCCCAGACGCTTGCGCGTCTTGCGCGCGCCAACCGTATTTTTAAGTGAATGCAGTTTCATCGTATTTCTTCCACTTCCGTCATCAACTGGTTAGCGATCAGGCTTGGCGTCCGGCCATGATCTCCTCACGGGACCGCAAATTCTCCAAGGCATCAATGGTGGCCTTGACCACATTGACCTTGTTTCCGCTGCCCAAGGATTTCCCAAGAATGTCATGCACACCTGAAAGTTCAAGAACGGCTCGCATTCCCCCGCCGGCAATAACGCCGGTTCCGGGCGACGCCGGCTTGAGGAGCACATAACCCCCGTCGCACTGGCCGGTCACCTCATGGGGGATCGTCCGGTCTTTCAAGGTTACAGGAAACATGTTCCGCCGGGCGATATCGCCGCCCTTGCGGATGGCATCAGCCACCTCATTGGCTTTTCCAAAGCCGTAGCCCACCATGCCGTTGCGGTTACCAACCACCACAATCGCGCTGAAGCTGAAACGGCGTCCGCCCTTTACAACTTTCGCGCAGCGGTTGACGAACACAACCCGCTCCTCGACATCCGAAGTGGACGCCGAATCTCTATCCGCCATTGATCGTTCTTTAGTCACGTTCTGCTCTTTCATAGCTGTCGGGCCTAGAATTTAAACCCTGCTTCACGCACGGCCTCGGCTATCGCCTTGACCCGGCCGTGATACTTGTATCCGCCCCGGTCAAACACGATATTCTTTACGCCGATCTCCTTCGCGATCTCAGCCAGCCTCTGGCCAATCAACTTGGCTCCTTCGGCATTCTTCCGGCCCACGCCGTCCTTGCCGGAGGAGGATACCGACGCCAGCGTTGCCGCCTTGTCGTCATCCACAAGCTGAGCATAAATGTGTTTGTTCGATACCATCACACACAGCCGGACGCGTTCCGCCGACCCGGAAATCTGCTTCCGGATCCGCGCATGCCTCCGCGTGCGATTCTCTTTTCTGTCGACTGTTTTCATAGGTTAGGCCACCGTCTTTCCGGCTTTACGCTTGACGTGCTCGCCCTTGTAACGGACACCCTTGCCCTTATAGGGTTCCGGCGGATAGTAAGACCGGATCCTGGCAGCAACATCGCCAACCATTTGCTTGTCCGATCCACTCACCGTGATGAAGGTATCCTTGACTGCGATCGTAATCCCCTTGGGCGCCTCAAACAACACCGGACTGGAATAGCCGAGGTTCATCGTCAGCTTGGATCCCTGAACCGCGGCACGAAAACCGACGCCCTGCAGTTCCAACTCGATTGAATAGCCCTTGTCCAGACCCGTCACCATATTGGCAATGAGGCTACGGGTCAGGCCGTGCCGACTGCGTCCCGTCGCCGTGTCTTCGGAACAGGTGACCAGCACCTCCCCGTCCTTGACTTCCGCCTTGATGGTTGGGGGCAGCGTCAGCGCCAGTTCCCCCTTGGGACCCTTGGCCGACACCGTGGTTGCGCCCGCTTGAACGGTCACACCCTTCGGGATGGTTATTGGTTTCTTACCGATTCTTGACATTCTGTTCCCCTGTTTAAACCTGTTTACCCTTGCCCTTCCGGGCCATGGGGTCGCTCCACCCACCGAAACCGGCCTGGATTTACCAGACCTGGCAGAGCAACTCTCCTCCAACGCGATTCTTTCGCGCTTCAGTATCCGTCATGAGGCCAGCCGGAGTGCTCAAAATTGAGATCCCCATGCCGCCCAGAACCAGCGGGATCTTGTCGAACCCCACATAGCGCCTCAGCCCTGGCTTACTGATCCGGCGCAATCCTCGGATCGTCGGCTTCCGGCTGCCATCATACTTCAATGCTACGCGCAATATCTTCATTGTGCCCTCGCCCTCGACGGACACTTCACGAATATAGCCTTCCTTCTTGAGAATGACGGCGATCTCGCTCTTCATCCTAGAATGGCCGATGTCTGTTGTTTTCAAGCCCGCATCGGAAGCGTTCCTGATACGGTTCAACATGTCACTAATTGGATCCGACAAACTCATAGGCTCTCCCTTTTACCAGCTTGCCTTCGTGACGCCGGGGATTAACCCAACGGAGGCCAATTCCCGGAAGCAGATACGGCATACCGAGAACTTGCGCATATACGCATGTCGCCGACCGCAACGTTTGCAGCGGTTATAGCGGCGTGTACTAAAT
>JBAXRC010000112.1:0-6884 GCA_037131415.1 bacterium
CAGTCATCCTGCTTAAATTCGTCCTACCCGGCATCAGCGGCGGCACACTGGCCACTCAGCTGGCCGATTACGCCAGCGCCCGGGGGATCCCCATAATCCTTTACGATGCCAGCGGAATCAATATGACCGCAACGTCACACCCCGCCGTCGCCAAGTTTGTCCCCTCGGACTCTCCTGCAGAACTCCTGAAGGCCGTCGCCAGCATCACCAAGTAGGAATCACGTTCCGAGCCCTGTCGTCTTGTGACTGGCCAAGTCCGTTCAGGATTCCGTACCGGATGATTTCCGCCGTGGTTCGCAGTCCCGTCTTCTCCAGAATATGACGGCGATGCGTGGTGACCGTCTGGTGGCTGATGTTCAGTTTCCGGGCAATTTCCGAGAGCTTCATGCCCGCGGACAGATGCTTCATGACCTCGAATTCACGGGGCGACAACCGTTCCTCAAGGGGTTCCCCCTCATTCCGCTGGTAGAACAGGACTAGTTTCTCCGCCAGATGTTCGGCAATATAGAGATGACCGGAATGAACGCGCCGTATGGCCGCGCAAAACTCCTCCGGTGCCGCCTCCCGCGAAATCACCCCGGACGCCCCTGTCCGGATTCCTCTCAGCAACCACCGGACATCCGCACTCGCCCCAACAAGTAGAATCGGCGCCTTGGGACACACCTCCCGGATCTGCTGCACCAGGGCAAACCCCTCCAGCCCCGACAAGGTGGCGTCCAGCAGCATCACATCGAACTGTCCCGTCTCCAGCAAACCGGGTAGATCGGCCCCTGCCCGCACCTGCCCCACGACATTCATGTCGTGACTCTCGGCAAGGCAGGACGACAACCCGCGCCCGAAGACCGAGCTGCCCTCTGCTATGAACACCCGTATCCGCCCTTCACTCATAATCGTCTCCATCCTGTCTCTCTTTCCGCCGAAGTCTTCAACTCTCCTCTGCCCCGAAGGCGCCAGATGAAACTATAACTACCTGTCACAATATAGGGACTTATTTACTTATTTCTCTAGGGACATATGTCCCTTGTTATTAAGCCTGAAATGGTGTGCAATCCTTCCAAAGGATCTGCAGAGACAACTATGACGACGTCCCCGGTGGCGCACCATATGCATTTGGTCTTGGAATGGGGTGCCTGTCTACTGGTGACCAGCGCGCTGGCTTGCCGTGTTGGATCGTCACGCGCCCGATACCGCAGGCTGACAAACCCGGAACCGGCCCCAGCTCCACCCGACCCGTACAGGGAACTGGCCACACTGAAGGCGAGTGAACGTGACCTCCGGGAGCGCGCCAAGACCCAGGAGGCCCTGCTCAGGGAGGTCAATCACCGCGTAAAGAACAACTTCATTTCAATCATCGGCCTCCTGCAAATGAAGCGCGAATACGCTCAATCCGTTAGGGAGGCCTGCCATCTCCATGACATGGAAACCCGACTCTCGGGTCTGGCCGCCATCCACGCATTGCTCTCCATGAATGACTGGCAGCCCATACCGCTGGATGAACTCTGCCGGTCGGCGTTGCACACCGCGCTGGATTCGGCCCGGAATCCCTGCCGGGTAACCATCACCGATACGCCATCACCCCGCCTTGTGAGCCATCGCCAGGCGCATCACCTGACCCTTATCATCCACGAACTTGTCTCCAACACCCTCAAGCATTCCGCCCCGACGACGCCGGCACTGTCCATCACCATCACCTTGCTGTCCGGGGACGCTGAAACAGGATTGAGCTTCGCCGACAACGGCCCCGGCTACCCCGATCCCGTGTTAAGAAAGGGATTCCACAAGAATGGAACTGGCCTTCAGATCATTGAAAACCTGGTCTACTCGAGCCTTTGCGGAAAACTCCACCTTTTCAATGATGCGGGCGCAACCATCTCAATCTCTTTTCCCCATACGGAGCCGGCATGACCCCGAATGCCCGAGCTCCAACACGCATCCTGATTGCGGAGGATGACCCCCTGGTCAGGAAAAGTCTCGTGTCCTCCTCCCGGCGGCAAGGCTTCACCGTGATCGGCGAGGCCGCCACCGGCCCGGAGGCCGTGGAAAAGGCATTGGCGCTCCACCCTGACGCCATCCTCATGGATATCGAGATGCCCGGGTTCAGCGGGATGGAAGCCACCCGCCGGATCCAGGCCCGCCAGCCCACCCCGATTGTCATCATCACCGCCCATGACTCCCCGGAATTGATTCAGACGGTCGCCGCCTCCGGGGCCGGCGCTTATCTCATGAAATTCCCATCCGACACCAATCTGGTCTGCGCAGTTGCCATCGCCATCGCACGGCACGCCGACCTGATGAAACTGGAGGACCTCTCCCGCCAACGGGAACTGCTCGTCCGCGAAGTGTATCACCGCGTGGCAAACCAGCTGGGAATCACCGCCACCCTCCTCCATCTCCAGTCCATGCGGGTACCCAATGCCGAAGCCCGCGCCATCCTTCTTGAAAGTGAAGTCCGGGTCCGGGCCATGGCCAGGATCCACTCATTTCTTCAGGACACAAAAAGCCAGACTCATATCCGTCTGGGCACATTCCTATCCTCGCTTATCAGGAGCCTGGTTTCAGGACTCCGCCCCGATCTCGCCTACGATGACTCCCTCCCGCCGGAAGATCCGGCCGTCTCCTCAGCCGTGGCAATCCCCTGCGGCCTCCTGATTCACGAACTGGCCATGAATTCCCTCCGCCATGCCTTCCCGTCCGGCCGCTACGGCACCATCCGGTTCCGCCTCACCCGGCCAGGCCTGGATAAAATCCTCCTCGCCGTCCAGGATGACGGCCAGGGACTCCCGCCCGGATTTTCAATGGGGGCAACAACCTCCCTGGGCCTGATGATCATCAACGCCCTCGCGCGCGACCTGGGCGGCACGCTCTCATCTGCCAGCAGTAGTAAATCCGGAACTGAATTCACCGTTGAGTTCACTTATGCCGCAAACCAGGAGATCCCATGAATAAGACCGCCGCCGCAACCCCAACATCCCGCATGATCCACGTCGCCATGATTGATGACCATACCCTCTTCCGGGAATCACTCAAAACGATCCTCAATGCGGAACCGGATATCGAGGTAGTGGGCGACGCCATGGGACGGGAAGATGGCCTCGCCATGATCGGACGCACGCGGCCCCATGTCTTAATCCAGGACATTTGCCTGGGACCCGATGACGGCCTCAAGTTATTCCGGGAAATCAAGGTTGCCTCCCCCCGCACCCGTTGCCTGATCCTGACGGGATTTGTCGAAAATGATTTTATCCTGAGGGCTATCCGCCAGCACATGGACGGATTTCTCCTGAAGAGTTGCTCCACCTTCGCCCTGACCAATGCGATCCGGCAGGTAGCCGCCGGACACAAGGCATGGGACCACGCCATCCTCTCCAGGCTCGCGGAGTTGGATCCCCCCTCCAGGCAAGCTCCTCACGTCACGGGAATAAAGTCCCTGACAGCCGGCGAGCGAAAAATCGCCCACTGTATCGCCGAGGGCATGACCAACCGGCAGATCGGGATCGAGCTCCACCTGGCCGAAAAAACAATCCGGAACCGTATCACCGTGATCATGGAGAAACTCCATGTCGCGCGCCGTTCAGGCGTGGCCGCCCTCTATACCCGAACCATGGAACTGGCCCGGTGATATAGTGAAAGGCTGCAGCCTGGAGCCGCCCTCCCTCAAAAGAAAAATCTTGAGCCGGACCGGTCTTGCGCCTACGATGGCAAACAACTGATTAATTCATCTTCCGTAACGGTGCGTCATGACAACAGTAAGAACGATTAAGCTGAAACGGAGCCCTCTGGCCGCAGATCCTGTCCCTGAAAATATTCAGGAAGACTCCCCGGCAACCGAAACGGGGACCGCCACCCCCGAGTCCGCCCCTGCGGAATCCGCTGCGCCTCTCGTTGCCAAGGCCACGGTTTCGGGGAAATCCTATCTCTGGTTCGTCATCATGGCGTCTCTCGCCACCATTGGCATCCTGGTCATCATGGGACTCCAGTATTCCGAGTGGACATTCTACGGCGACAACCCCTCGGTATGGTTGAAGAAGTAGGACGCCCCGTTATGGCAGGAACTTGCCACGCTTGAGCTTCTCGGGCAGGTAGGTGTCCAGGACGTAATTGAGCCCGTGTTTCGCAAACGCCTGCTGTTCCACACGGACCCCCATCTTAAGCATCTGGTTCAACGCATCCTGCCATTCCTTGTGATGCTTGATGAAGGGATCATTCTTCATGGCATCCTTGGCCCGCTTGATATCCACGTCCTCCAGCGGGTGCGTCGCGTCCTGCAGGCCGAAATCAATGATGTCCTGGGGCGTCACACCGAGGTAATGGGCCTGGGGAACGCAGAAGTAGCGGTTGATGTGCGCCGCCTGACCGGACCCGACCTTCAGGGTTCGGTAGATGTTGCAGTATCCGTAGGGATCGCCGTCGGTAAACACCAGCACCGGAAGCTTCCGGTCATCGGCCAGACGCCGAATGAACCGGCGGCACGCCCGGGTAGGCACGCCGCTCATGGAAATCAGGACGCACTTGGCCTTCTCGTAGTAGCGGTGATGGACCAGACGCTGAAAAAGCGATGAGGTTTCAATCACCAGAATGAATTTGGCGTCCGACTCGAACTTCAGGTGCTCGACCCGCGACGGGATGCTCCACGCCCCCGTGCCCAGCTTCCCGCAGTTGATCTTGATGAGCTCGCCGGTGGCGGGATTCTGGTCAATGACTGTGAGCGGCCCGGCCACGTCCCCGCCGCGCTCCTCAGGAATGTAACCGATCTGCTCGCGGTTGACTCCAAGCATGGCCTCCATGTCGTCCAGCAGGGTATCGCTCTCGGGTTGCTCGTCAAACCGGCATTCACCCCAGCTCTTGCTGTTGTAGTAGATCTCGCGCTTGCCCGCGATGTCGTTCTTGTCGAGCAGGTCCTTCTTGGTGGTCGCCAGCAGCCGCATGGTCTGGGCGAACGTCTTGACCGTGTTGTAGCTGAGCGTGCGCGTCGCCGTCTTCCCCCGGATCTCGAAATACCCCGTCTTCGGATCATACTTCACGTTCGACAGGGCACGGATGGGAAACCGGAGGGACGGCTTCTTCATCTTTTTGATGATGTCGCCATAGACCTCGCGCCCCACCGTCAGGATGCGCTGGGACACCCCGTCGCGGGAGGTAACCAGGGCCGCCTCCCCCTTGTTTTTGATCTCTTTGGTTGTTTTCTTCTTTGCCATGGTCACATCCCTTGGAAATTCATTCAGGCCTCAAGGTGCGTGCGCTCCAGCATTGTCCGGAGCGTCTTCACCACACGGTCCTCGTCCCGGTCGGGCAGGTCCAGGATGCCCTTCAACCCCAACGCCAGGTGCGGAATGTATTTGTCGATGTAGGAGCGCTTCCGCTCCGCCTCGTTTTCCCGGTTCCGCCGGCTCAGGTGCACCGCCAGGCGCCGCCCGCACTCCTGCACACAGAAGGCGATTTCCCGGATGATCTCCGGATAATGGGCGATGGCCTCCTTGCTCTCGCTCGTGAAGGGAACCCAGACGCTGGCAATGTGAACCATGATCACCGCCGGACCGACCGGAAGCGCCCCCCGTGGCTGGGCCAGTCCGTAGTTCTTCCAGTTCACGCCTGTGATCGCCTTGTTGATGGCGCAGGCCCCGCCCATGTACAGGAGCGGAACCCGGTTGGCATAGCGTAGAACCCGAACCTGCTCATCTGCGCTCACCCCTTCATTCGCCCCCGCCTTCGCATAGGCCAGCCCGACCTCGACCTGAAAGGGATTGCCCCGGTACACCGTGGGATCGCGCGTCACCGCCGTGCAGAATTCCGCCTCGATTTCCTTCGCCAGCCCCCCGATGATCAACGCCTCGCCGATCGGCGACAGGCAGTCCGTCGGCGGGCGCATCAGCTTGGTCTCGCCAATGGCCTTGAACAATGTTTCGATCTCGCGGTTGGCGATGCGCTGCGGCTTCGCCTTGGGATCGAGCCCCGCACGGGTGCAGATATCCAGAGCCGTCTGACTGCTGACACGCGAAAAGTCTTCCGAAAGCGCCGCGCGCAGGGTCCGCGACTCGGTGTCGCGCAGCATCTGCATCAGCATGCCCAGCTCGACACCATGCGGGTGCGGTTTGATTTCCACCGGGGCCACCGGCAGGGCTGCGGCCAGCCGCGGCCAGGAAATCCACTGTCCTTCCACCAGGGGCGTGACGGCCTGCCCCCCGCTGTCCACGTCCTTGTTCAGAAGGTTGATCCGGTAATGGAGCTGCAGGTGGGGATTCGCAACCAGGCACTGCCGGAGGAATTCGTCCACCGAAAGACGCCCGCGCACATATTGCGCCTCCATCTCGATGGACACGGACGTCCCGTGCGGACTGGGCTCCATCACCACGGGCACCCCCTCCGCACCCGCCCGGGGGAAGGACGGACGCCAGTCCAGCTCGACATCCTTCAGGATGGTCGGCGCGTTCTTGCGCGTGTCAATCTGAACCTCGATATGGTGGGCGGTCTTACCCCGGGCGATCCGCGACAGGATCCGGGTCGCCGCGCCGGTGGTAAGCTGCCCGTACATGCCCGCCGCACTGATCCCGATGCCCTGCTGGCCGCGGGACATCCGCAGGCGGTGGAACTTGGATCCATACAGGAGCTTCGCGAAAATCCGCGGCACCTGCTGGCGCATCACGCCCGGCCCGTTATCCGTCACCTCCATCCGGAAGCGCTTCTCCCCCGTCTGGGTGATCTCCACGCTGAGTTCCGGAAGAAGGCCCGCCTCCTCGCAGGCGTCCAGCGAATTATCCACCGCCTCCTTGACGGCCGTCAGAAGGGCCTTGCGGGGACTGTCGAAGCCCAGCAGGTGTCGGTTCTTAAGGAAAAATTCCGACACCGAGATTTCGCGCTGCTGGCGCGACATGCTTTCCGCCGTGGCG
>JBAXRC010000113.1:0-6868 GCA_037131415.1 bacterium
GACGCCATGCAGGTGCCAACCGTCTGCGAGGCCGTCGGCAGGGAATGCACCGGCAACGAGAGCTCAAACCAGACGCTCGCCCTGGATAAATGGCGGACCAAGGCGGTACTTCAGGCCGCCGGCCTGCCGGTGCCCGAGGGAGTGGTGATCCCTTGTGGAGCCAACTCCGGCTCGGCAAGCCTCGCCCTCCAAAAGAGGGAAAGCGGCTCGGCAAGCCTCGCCCTCCAAAAGAATGGAAGCGTGCTGAGCCGTATTCCCGCCGGACCCTGGATCGTGAAGCCGCTGTTCGCCGATGCCAGCGAGGGCATTCATCCCACCTCGGTAACCCATGATGTTAAAGCCTTGCGATCGGCCATCCGGCGTATCCACCGGGACTTCAAACATCCGGCGCTGGTGGAGACGTTCTTCGGCACCCGCGAGCTCAATGTGGCACTGTTTGAGCGGGGATCCCGCATTGAAATCCTGCCTGTCGCCGAGATTGAATTCCGCGGCTTCGGCGCGAACCGCCCCCGCATCATCGACTATGCCGCCAAGTGGCATACGGAATCGTTTGAATACAAGAACACCGTCAGGGTGGTGCCTGCCAAACTCGACCGCCCCCTGGCCGCACGAATTCGTGCCGCCGCCCTCGCGGCCTGGAAAACACTGGGTTGCCGCGACTATGCCCGGGTGGATTTCCGTCTGGACGCGGCTGGTCACTTCGTCATCCTCGAGGTCAATCCCAACCCGGATATTTCACCGGACAGCGGATTCGAGGCGGCCCTCAAGGCGGCTAAAATCCCCTACTCGGATTTTGTGGAGGCGATCTACACCAATGCCGCCAACCGCCTCGCGTTAAAAACAGTAGTCCCGCCCACCCTCGCCACCGCCCCTGCCCGCACCCGGAAGCAGGAGGGGGGGCAGCCCCTGATCCGTCTGACCGAGTCTGCGGATCGCAACGGCATCCTGGACTTCATGAGGGAGACAGGATTCTTCCATGACAGTGAGATTGAGGTGGCAAGAGAGGTGCTGGACGAGGCGATCACCAAGGGGCCTTCGGGTCATTACCAATCCTTCACGCTCCTGGACGAGGGGGAACCCGCCGGCTGGATCTGCTACGGGCCGACCCCCTGCACCACGGGAACCTTTGATGTCTACTGGATCGGGGTCAGCGCCTCATGCCAGGGTCTGGGGTACGGCCGTGCCCTGCTCGCCCATGTGGAGAACCTCATCCGGCAACAGGAAGGTCGCCAGGTCATTATTGAGACGTCAGGCCGCGCCCTCTATGAGGCCACCCGCGGCTTCTACCTCAAGACCGGCTACCATGAGGCCGCCCGTGTCAGTGAATTCTATGCCCCGGGCGACGACCGCATCATCTACTCGAAGCGGATCCGGAAGTAGCCACTCAAAAACGCCGCGCCACTCATGGGCTTCTTCCCTTCGGGCTGGACCTCGAGCAGGCGAAGCGCCTCATTCCCGGTTTGGATCAGGAGCCCGTCCCCGGCCGCGTCGAGAACCGTGCCGGGACATCCCGTTCCAGAAACCTTGTCGCAGGGTTCCACTCGCGTCGCCAGCACTTTCAGGATTTTTCCCGGCATCCCGGGCATCTCGCAATAGGAACCGGGCCAGGGATTGAAGCCGCGCACCCGGCTATGAAGCACCTGGGCCGGGAGGGTCCAATCCAGCTTCCCGTCCGTCTTCTTGAGTTTCGGGGCCAGGGTGGCGGCGGCATGATCCTGGGGGGTACGGGGCGCCCTGCCGGTGCGGATGAGTTCAAGCGTTTCGCCCAGCAGCACGGCGCCAACCCGGGCAAGCTTGTCGTGATAACTCCCGCCGGTATCACCCGGATCAATCGGAAGTTCCCGCTTCAGGATCATATCCCCCGTATCCATCCCGACATCCATGAACATGGTGGTGACCCCCGAGACCGGATCGCCATTGGCCACCGCCCACTGGATCGGCGCCGCCCCGCGGTATCGGGGAAGGATCGACCCATGCACATTGATGCACCCGAGCGGCGGAATCGCCAGAATCGCGGGCTTGAGCAACTGGCCGTAGGCAATCACCACCATGAGGTCAGGCTTGAAGGACTGGAGCATCGCCAGGCTTTCGGGCGTATTGATCCGCTCCGGTGTCATGACGGGAATCGGCCGGGCTCCGAGATAGGCCTTTGCCGGACAAGGCGACACGGCCAGGCTGCGTCCCTTCGGCCGGTCAGGCTGCGTCACCACCGCCACAACCTCATCCTTTCCGGACGACAGCAGCAGCTCCAGGCTCGGACACGCAAATTCCGCCGATCCCATGAATATTATCCGCATCATCCTCTCCTCCATTCACCCGAAAGCTTCATCGTAATATCATTGCACAGGCCATGCAAGAAGGCTTGCGCAACCCTAATCCTACCCTAATCCTCGCCTAATGACCTCCCGCTTTGGAGTTCGGCCTTGCTCAATGTCCTGCCCTCGCGGCTCGGCAAGCCTCGCCCTCCAAAAGAAATCATCCAGAAAGTGGAAATGAGGATTTTGGAGGGCGAGGCTTGCCGAGCCGTGTCAATACACACCTTGAGAATCTCCCGCCTGTCAGAGACACGGAAGCTACTGGAAGGGGTCAGCGGAATGGATGAGCTTGTGGCCGATGCGGCGGGAAGATGACTGGATTTTTCGAAGGAGGCTCCTGCCGCGGGAATCGATGGCCACAATGGCTGGGAAATCCTTCAACTCCAGGACCCACATGGCCTCGGTCAGTCCGAATTCAGTCAGATGAAGGCCCCGCACCGCAACGACCTTGCCGGCCAACACCTGGGCGGTCCCGCCAACGGCATGCAGATAAACCGCCCCACCCGCCTTGCAGGCATCTTCGGTCACCTTGCCCATCGAGCCCTTACCAATAATCACCCGAACCCCGTGCTCCTTGATAATCTTGGGCAGATACGGTTCCTCCCGGACCGAGGTCGTTGGCCCGGCGGCGCGGACAACCCACTCGGCTTCCTTGCGAACCACAACGGGACCGCAGTGGTAGACGGCCGAGTTCTTCAGATCCACGGGACTTTTCCCGCCCTCGAAGAGATGCTTGTGAAAGCGGTCACGCCCGGTATACACGAGCCCGCTCACCAGCACAAACTGGCCCGCCCGCAGCGAACCAACCTGTTCGGGGGTGAAGGGATATTCCAGCCGGTGGGGTTTTAAGAGAGCCATTTCTTGAACCCTCCCCGGACCGTCATCAACGCACCCCGCCGCCGCAATGCCCAGCACATGTAGGAAACCGACACGAAGAAAGAGGCAGGAAGCCGGCTCAGGGCGCCGATCTTGACCCCCAGCAACGCCGTGGCGCCCCCCAACCCCATAGGTCCGATTTCCAACAGCTTCGATTCCTTGAGAAGCCGGTCTTCCAGCCGTCCGAGCACCTTCACGGACGACTTGTCGTCAAGCTTGCGCAGGAACTGGCTCTTGGCGCATTCATAGCCGGTAGCCCGGTCACCGCCGATGCAAACCCCGAGGACTCCCGGAGCGCACCCATTCCCCTGTGTCGACACCAACGCATCCAGGATACACCGCCGCACGCCTTCCATGTCGCGTCCGGCTCCGAGTTCGGCATTCGGAAGACTATACTGGCGCCCGACATTCTCGCTGCCGCCGCCCTTCATGAGCAGACGGGCATCCACCGTGCTGCGGGCACATTGCTCGAAATAGAAAACCGGCGCGCCATGGGCGACATTGGTTTCACAGGGGACACCCGTCACGGAATCGATTGTATTTTGACGCAGGTAGCCGAGACGGGTCGCACGGGCCACGGCCATACGGGTGGCAGACGCCAAGGTGTTCGTATCGAATCCGACCGGAACCTGGAAATAGAAGATCAGGCTGCCGGTGTCCTGGCAGAGCGGCGCATCGTTATCCCGTGCCGCCTGGACGTTTTCCAGGATCGCTTCGAGTGCCCAGCGTGCCCGGCTGGCTTTCTTCTCGGCCTTGTAGGCGCGCCGGAGTCCCTGTTCGACATCGGCAGGAAGATCGACCGAAGTGCGGCGGATCAGCTCGAACAGACTCGCTTCCCATTGGGCATGATACTTCATAGGCGGGTAATGAGTATCAGAATCAGGGCATCAGTTCAACTGCCACGTAATCCGCCAAAGCCCGGCCCCGTTTTGTAAGCCGCCACCGACTCCCCTCATGAACCAGCACCCCCTCTGCCTGAAGCCGTTCCAAAGTTGCTCGCCACACCTGCTCCTGCGACGCATCAGCCAGTCCGGACGCCGCCAGGATGGCATCCAGATCGATGCCCTCTGTCATCCGAAGACCAAACACAAGTCGTTCCGTGGCATCGGTTAGCGGAGAGAGCCGTTCTTCCTGCCGGGTCAAATTCGCCGTCCCGTTCGTCCAGCGCCGGTTGCCGACCCGTGAGGAGGCGGCAGGACCCAGGCCGAGATAATCTCCTCCGCGCCAGCAGGAGCAATTATGACGGCACTCAAACCCGGGGCGTGCATAGTTTGAAATCTCATAACGCAGGAGCCCTGCCGCCTCCAGCACCTCCTCCGCCGTATCCAGCATGGCAAGCTGCTCGTCATCATCGAGGAGCGTGACGGTTCCGGAAGCGGCATCCCGCGCAAGACGGGTCCCCTCCTCGCTGGTTAGGGCATAGACGGAAATATGCCTCGGCTCCAGCGCCACCGCCGCCTGCAGGGTTTTCCGCCAGGCCGCCACATCGACTCCCGGCACGCAGGCGATCAGATCCAGCCCCCAGTTGTCATACCCGGCGCGCCGGATGGCCGCAACGGCGGAATGGACATCCCTGGCGGTATGGCGCCGGCCCAACTGGCGGAGCACACCGTCATCCAGTGATTGAACTCCGAGGCTGATCCGATTGACGCCTGCGGACTTCAGGAGTTCCAGTTTGGCCGAATCCAGCGATCCCGGATTCGCCTCGCAGGACCATTCAAAGGGTTTTACATCATCCAATTGAAGAGAAGGAACCGCAGATGAACGCCAAGAACGCAGACGGGGAGAATTCTTGTTTTTTTCTTCATCCGCGTGTTCTGCGTCCCTCTGCGGTTCCGAACGCCTGACCGTGCTAATCCTGATCAGGTCCAGAAGTTGTTCCAATTGATCCATCGGCAGGAGCGTCGGAGTGCCGCCGCCAAAGAAAATGGTAGAGGGCGAAAGCGGTCCGAATTCGGCGATAGCGGCCTCCATCTCGCGGCGCAGGTTCCCGAGCCAGTCGGAGGCCAGCTCACGGCGGTACGGCACGGAATAGAAGGCGCAGTAATGGCACTTCCCGTCACAGAACGGCACATGAATATAAAGCCCCTCGATCATAATCGTATTCCACTAGGCGCGGATACGGGCATGGAGTAAATCCGCCAGTTCATCGGCAATGTCCAGGCTACCGAACCCGACACCCAGCTTGATATGGGGATTCATGGAGCCATGGAAATCGGAGCCGCCGGTGACGGCCAGCCCCAGGTCACGCGCCACGCTCAGGCAGAAGCGCTGCTGGTCGTGGCTGTGCTCGGGATAATAGGACTCGATCCCCTGCAGCCCCTTCTGGGCCAGCTCCGCCAACAGGACACGGAGCCGCTTGCGACCAAGGCCCAGGGTGAAGGGATGGGCCAGAACCGGCACGCCGCCGGCATCGCGGATCATGGCAATGCTTTCATCCACCGTGAACCGGGTCCGGTCCACATAGCCAGGCTTGCCCTTTCCAAGATACTTGTCGAAAGCCTCGTCCTTCTTCTTCACATACCCCTTGGTAATCATGGCCTGGGCGAAGTGGGGACGTCCGACGACATCCTCCTTGGCCAATTCCGAGACTTCATGCCAGGCCAGGGCGAACCCCATCTTGTTGATACGCTCCAGGATAATCTGATTCCGTTCCTCGCGCCCCTTCCGCAGCCGGATCAGGGCTTCGGCCACTGCGGGATCATGATGCCGCATGAAATACCCCAGCATGTGCATGGTGCCACCGCTGAAATCCACACTGATCTCCACGCCGGGGATTCCGCGCAGTCCATGCTGTTGGCAGGCGGCCATGAAACGGTCAATCCCCATCATGCCGTCATGATCCGTCAAGGCTATCGCGGAAAGCCCAGCCTGGACAGCCTTCTCAACCAGTTCCTCCGGAGTCAGGCTCCCGTCGGAAAACGTCGAATGAACATGCAAATCAATCACTTATCGCTCCTAAAACTTTTTCATCCCGAATATTGACAACCGTAACACAAGTCGGCACTATTACCACCCGTTTTCGATCGGTCCCGTTTTGCGGGGGATTAGCTCAGTTTGGTAGAGCGCTTGAATGGCATTCAAGAGGTCGTCGGTTCGACCCCGATATCCTCCACCACTCGAAAACGCCTTAAAACCCAATGAAAAGGCCAATAAAAGGGCACTTATTGCGGCGCCATCATCAAATTTCATAAGAGTCATAGGTACACCTAAAGCACCAAAAATAGTGACCGATAATGGTCACTAATGGTCACGGATTCCGGCATGCTATGTGGTCAGCAAACCTTCGGCTGCCCTTACATAGCAATGAATTCGCCCTGATAATTTCCAAGGCGAGTGAAAAAATAGTGCGACCATGCCTTGCTTGTTAGTCGCATCGGCCGCCTTCGAGACGACAAGTACAACCCCCGGGGTGTTCCACCAGGTGGCAATGCAGGGGAAGGTTGCCTCATGATGACCGAGATGCCAAAGAATTGGCGGGGGCGTGGCTTCGCCACATTAACTCAGGGGGCGTGGCTTCGCCACATTAACTCATTGAACTTCAATGTCTTGAGCAAGATATCATGTCTAATATCAGCCTAAAACGCTCTATTTCACCCCTGAAAACGAGTTGTAAGGTAAATGCGTATTCCGGCCAAATCGGCCACCCAATCCGATTTTGGCCGGACACTTAATCC
>JBAXRC010000114.1:0-6776 GCA_037131415.1 bacterium
GACCAGGGATGGCTCGGCAGGCGTGGCCTCATCCAGAATGCGCTCGGCCCAGGCCGCATCGCCTTCCAGGAGGGCCGTTTTCAGGAGCTCCCAGCGGCCGGATTCGAGCTGTCGGGACGGGAGAGAAGCCAGGAAGGCCGTGCAGACCACCATGCGCTGAGGCGGGTGAAAGGCCCCGGCGAGATTCTTTTCAATCCCGTGGACACCCAGGTCTTCACCCCCGGCCCCAGCCGCCCCGTAACGCCCGTGATCCTGGTCTCCGGCAGCCATCTCTTCCGCTACCGACTGGAAAGCGCCGTGCTAGCCCTCGCTGAGTTACGGAAACGCCACCCGGTCGCCCGAATGATCGTTGCCGGCCGCTACTGCTGGGGATCGGACGAGAACGCCTGCCGCGAAGATATCAGGGGAGTTGCCATCAAGGCGGGCGTGAACGACGCGATTGACTGGCGCGGCACCTATACACAAGCCGAGGCGCCCGCCTTGATGCGCGAGTCCGACATCCTGCTCCATCCGAAATACAATGACCCCTGCCCACGTCTGGTCGTCGAAGCCCTCTCCTGCGGCTTGCCCGTGGTCTATTCCGCCTCCGGCGGCGTCCCCGAACTCGTCGGCCTGGATGCCGGGATCGGCGTATCTGCCCCCCGCGACTGGGACCAGGATCATCCCCCTACTCCCACCGACCTGGCCGCCGCCATCGAGTCCATCATCCCGCGCCACGCCACCTTATCCGCCAATGCCCGCCAGCGCGCCACCAGCGCCCTCGATGTCAAGACCTGGCGGGAAAGACACGCCGGGATATTCAGAAAGCTCACGAAATCAGAACAAGAACAAGGGAAATAAGCTGATGAACCCCTGGTACGCCACCTTAAACAAACCGCCGCTCACGCCGCCGGCCTGGGTTTTCTCCCCGGTATGGACAGTGCTCTACATCAGCATTGCCGTTTCGATTTTCCTCTACTACCGGTCCTCGCCAAAATCGCACCTAGGCCTTACAACAACCGTGCTGGCCGTCCATCTTCTCGCCAATTTCGCATGGACCTATTTCTTCTTCGGCCTGCGGTCGCCTGGCATGGCGCTCGCCGACATCATCCTGCTTGATATCACCCTGATTGTGCTCATCGGCTGGTTCTGGAGAGCGAGCATGCCAGCAGGCGCGCTCCTTCTCCCCTACCTGGCATGGGGCCTCTTCGCTACCTACTTGAATCTTGGATTCTATAAACTAAACTGACACCCCATGCACCCCCCCCTTGTCACCATCGCCATCCTGAGTTGGAACCGGTTGCACTATTTACGTGCCACACTTGAATCCGCAAGGGCTTGCATCCAATACCCCAACATCGAATGGATCGTTTCCGACAACGAATCCGAGGAGCCAGGCCTGCGGGACTATCTGGATGGCTGCGACTGGGTCCAGCACCGGCTCTACAAAAAGCAAACCCATGCCGCCGCCATGAACCAGATCGTGGACATAGCCCAGGGCGAGTACCTCATCATCTGGCCTGAAGACGTCCAATTCACCGTCAAGGGCGATTGGCTCGCTGACCTCACCGAGATCCTGGACGAGCACCGTTTCATCGGCAGCATCGGTCTCGACTTCCAGCGAAAACGCACACTTCAGGAACGGTTCGAAACGCCCTGGCACAGGGATCGGAACGGCGTCTTCACGGAATTCAAGCGGATGGGTTTCCAGTTCCGGAACAGGCACATCATCGCCTCCTCCCTCGGCCTTAAAGTCCGCACCTGCGGCTGGACCATGCCCGGTATCTGCGGCTCCGGAATCCCCAGCCTGACGCGCACGGAAGTCTGGCGGAAACTGGGCCCCTGGAAAACAACCCGAACCAACGACCCGAACCTGATTGACTCATCGCTGGGCGCCGAGGATGACATGGTCGCCCGTTTCTTCGCCAGGGGCGAGCCGCTGCAGATGGGGTACCTCGTCAAGCCCGTGGCCGCCGACATTCTCACCGACCCTACCGGCTGCAAGGCCAAGGTACGGGGCAACCGCCGCTATGGCGTGTATTTCCCGCCGCCCGAGGGCGTCTACTATTACAAAATCCGCGAGGCCGGCGAAATTGCCGATCCGCCTTCCGATATCCCAATCTCCTTCATGGAGGGGGTTGAGCCGCTCGGCTTCACCATTCCCACCGATGCCACCGGCGAGCGCTTGAAGTCCTCCATCAATTCATCCATTGTCAGCGATATATGCCCCCGTTGATCACAGTCCTCATGCCGGTCCACAATGGCGCCACCTATCTGGCGGAAGCCATGGACAGTATTCTCGACCAATCCTTTAAGGACTTCGAGTTCCTGATCGTGGACGACGCCTCCACTGACAACTCGGCTGAAATTATCCGCAGCTATAAAGATTCACGAATTCGCCTGATCCAGAGTCCGGACCGGTTGAAGCTCTCCGGCATCCTCAACCTGGGCCTCGATCAGGCGCAGGGCCGGTACATCGCCCGGATGGACGCCGACGACATCAGCCTCCCGAAACGACTGGAGGTTCAGGCAAAATTCCTGGACCAACACCCGGAGATCGGCCTGTGCGGAAGTTGGATCCGTTATTTCGGCGCCGGCCCGCACACCGTCCTCAATCGTCCCATCCGCCACGCCGACATTCACGCCTTTACCCTCCTCGACAACCCCTTCGCCCACCCGACAGTCATGATGCGGCGGGAGCTGTTCGAGCATCACGCCCTGCGTTTCGACGGTCGCTATTTCCCGACCGAGGACTTCGAGCTCTGGACTCGGGCCCTGCATCATTTTCAAGTGGCCAACCTGCCCCAGGTCCTGTTGCGCTACCGGGTTCACGCCAAAAGCCTGACCGGTTCCGACTGGTCCGCGATGGATGAGCAGGCCATCCGGGTGATCCAAACCCAGCTTGCCCCTCTTGGGCTTGCCCCGACCCGGGAAGAATTGCGATTCCACCGCCAATTAGCCATGGGCCGCCTGACCATGACTGAACCCCTCCTGACTCAGACTGAATCCTGGCTGAAACGGATCCTGAGCGCCAACCAACAGGCTCAAGTCTTCGCCCCGAAGGCCCTGGAAGGCGTTCTAGGCAACCTTTGGGCCCGCACCTGTATCCATAGCGCCCGGCTAGGCTTCGGGGTCGCCAAGCGCTATTCCCTTTCCCTCTTGTGCCCCCCAGCCCATGGCAAGTCCCTCCTGACCCTTTACGCCGCCATCCTCAAGAACAAGGTCACCGGAGCCAAACACCCATAATTCCCATTTTTCGCATTCCTCCCATGCACATTCTTCACGCCAACACATTCGATATCGAGGGCGGAGCCGCTCGTGCAGCCTGGCGACTCCACAAGGGACTGCAAGCACTCGGCACCCAGTCCCGCATGCTGGTCCAAACCAAAACCAGCGGGGATTCGAGCGTGGTGGAGCGGAACTCGGGTCTCGCCCGGCAATTAGGCAAGTTCCGACCCTGCGCCGAAATCCTGCCACTGCTTCCCTATTCCGGGCGTCCCCCGACGCACTGGGCTACCGAATGGTTCCCCACCCGAATCAACAGGCAGATCGACACCCTCAACCCCGACCTGATCCACCTGCACTGGATCTGCCGGGGATTCATGACGATTGCCGATGTGGGCCGGCTCTCCAAACCCGTGGTCTGGACCCTTCACGATTCCTGGCCCTTCACAGGCGGGTG
Source organism: bacterium (assembly GCA_037131415.1). Classification (GTDB taxonomy): domain Bacteria; phylum Verrucomicrobiota; class Kiritimatiellia; order CAIKKV01; family CAITUY01; genus JAABPW01. The sequence continues at coordinate 3,662 of JBAXRC010000114.1, forward strand.
CCACGTGCCCGGCAGTTGCCCGCTCTACCGGAAGACATGCGGGAAATGCCCGCAACTCAGCTCCACCGAGGAGGACGATCTCAGCCGCTGGATCTGGGAACGGAAGCAAAAGGACTGGAGCCGCACCCCCATCACGGTGGTCACCCCCAGCCGGTGGCTGGCCGATTGCGCCCGGTCCAGCACGCTGTTCGGCAACCGCCGGATCGAGGTCATCCCCAACGGCATCGACAGCGGGACCTACCGCCCCATCCCCCGGCAGGAGGCGCGGCGCGTACTGGCGCTCCCCCTGGACCGCAAGCTGATCCTGATGTCGGCCATGAACGCAACCCTGGACCTGAACAAGGGGTTCCGGTTTCTGGAAGCGGCCCTTCAGCAACTCGCAGCGGCCGGATGGAAAGACAAGGTCGAGCTCCTGGTCGTCGGGCAAACCGCCCCATCCACCCCGGTCAACACCGGCATCCCCACCCGTTTCCTCGGAGTCCTCAAGGATGACGAATCCATGCAGCAGGTTTATTCCGCCACCGATGTCACGGTACTGACCTCGCTCCAGGAAAACCTGCCCAACTCGATCATGGAATCGATGGCCTGCGGCACCCCTGTTGCAGCCTTCGGTGTCGGCGGAATCCCAGACCTCGTGGAACACAAGGCAACCGGCTGGTTGACCAAGCCAACCGACAGCGCTGATCTGGCCGCAGGGCTATCGGAAATCCTATCGAACGATGCCCTGCGGCTGCAGCTCGGCCAGGCATCGCGAAAAAAAGTTGAGTTGCAATTCGACACCTCCGTCATCGTCAAACAATATCACGCCCTCTACTCGGAACTCCTCGCCCATTAATCCCATGCCTCCTCTCACTCCCATAACTCTCACGATCATCACCGTCGTGCGCAATGGCGCGGCAACCCTGGAACAAACTCTCGCCAGTGTGGCCAGGCACAGTTGCCCGGGCGTCGAGTATCTGGTGATGGACGGCGCCTCGACGGACGACACGCTCGATATTCTCCAGCGCCACCCTGAAACCATTACCGCCTGGCACAGCGAGCCGGATGCCGGGATCTATGACGCCATGAATAAGGGCGTCCAGAAGGCGCAGGGTCTCTGGATCCTGTTCCTCGGCTGCGATGACGAACTCGCCGCCGACCTGACCGAGATCCTGCCGCTGCTCCAGAATCCGACCACCCTCTATTACGGAAACGCCTACTGGCGCCACTCACGCCGCACCTATGACGGCCCCTTTTCTCCCGCCAAACTTGCCCGCACCAACATCTGCCATCAGGCCACTCTCTATCCCCGAACAGCCCTGCTGAAACATTCCTTCAACCTTCGTTACCGATATCAAGCCGACTGGGAAGTGAATATGCGTTGTCTGAGCGACCCCGAATTCAAATTCCAGTACATCCCGCTAACTCTGGCCTCTTACAATGATGCCACCGGGAACAGTTCCCTGAACCGGGACCTCGCCCTGGAAGCCGACTACCCCGCACTCCTCTGGCGCCATTTCCCCGTTCCCATCGCCTTCTGGTACTCCACCCTCGCCCTCGGAGGCCGCCTTCTTCGCCGGCTCCATTTTCTCCCATAATCCCCATTCTTCCTATTCATCCTCTAAATCTTGCAATACCACACCCCCTTCGATAATAAGTAACGCCCATGGAAACACCCGACACACCCTTTCTCGGCATTTGCATTCCGACCTACAAGAGGCCGGATCAACTGTTCGCCTGCGTCCAGTCCATCATCCGGTCCATCGGCAACCGGATTGTCCCGATCTTCATCTCAGACGATTCCACGGACGACACGAATGTGGAGGTCATCGCCCGGCTCCGCGCCTCGTATCCCCACATCATCCATGACCGTAACCCGAAGAACCTGGGGATTGACCGCAACATCCTGAAATCAGCCAACATCTGCACAAGACGCCATGCCTGACTTATCGGCGAGGATGACCGGATGGTTCCCGAAGGCGTCCCCACCGTGCTGGAGGTCCTCACCAAAAGCCAGGAGCCGGTTCCCTTCATCTATGTCAACTACGCCTCGGTGGATGAAACCCTGACCCTGGTGCTTCACGAGAAATCACTCGCCCTGCAGCAGGACACCCTGAAACGGGTGGGCGATTTCCTTGAAAATGATGCGTGGTCCATCGGTTTCATCGGCGCCTGTGTAATCAACCGCCAGCTCTGGTCCACTGTCAACCCGGAACCCTATCTGGGCACTTATTTCGCCCATGTCGGCGTGATCCTGGAATACCTCAAGGGGCATCAGCTCTACCTCATTGCCAAACCGCTCGTCCTCAACCGGTGCGGCACCGCCCGGATTTTCACCTGGGCCCACACCGCCTTCGAAGTCATGTACGGCTGGTCTCACATGATGAAGGCGCTTGAACCGCATTATGGTGCCACCGCTTGCGAGAAGGCCACTGAATCGATGGACTCGGCGCACGGCACCGGTACCATGCTGTGGTACGGCTATCTCCGGGCCGACCGAGCCTTCTCGCTGGCGGCCTACCGTAAGCATGTCCACAGCGCCCAGCACAGTCTTCCCCATAAGATCGGCGCCTGGCTGATTGCGGTCACCCCGCCCCAGGCCTTTCAATCTGTCCGATGGGTCATGACCCACATCCGGCGTCGAACCTGCCGGACCATTTCAGGCTACGAATGCTGATCCCGGGAACCCCATTATGCCCGCACTTTCCCTGAATGGCGTCATCCTGATCCCCCACCTCACTATTGCCGGGACCTTCCATGCCCGGGCTGAAGGCCTGCTGGGCAAATCCGGCCTTGAGCCGGGATACGGGCTTCTGATCCGACCCTGCAGCTCCATCCACACCCTATTCATGAGGTTCCCGATCGATGTGATCTTCCTGGACAGCCAGAACCGGGTGGTCAGGATTGTCCGGAACCTCCCTCCCTGGCGGATGGCCCGGGGTGGCTGGAAGGCCCAGACTGTCGTGGAAGTCCAAAGCGGCTGGCTTCCGGCCATCCAAACCGGTGGAAAACTGGAGATTCGGGCCACCCCGTAATAGTAATGGGTCCACTGTCATCCCATAGGCAACGTAAAGGATGGGTGCCTTATGCCTTATTCTTCTGGAGGGCGAAGCTTGCTGAGCCGCAGTCAAGAGGA
>JBAXRC010000115.1:0-6749 GCA_037131415.1 bacterium
GTATATCTGATAGATATACATAAGATATATTATGCGACATTGTTTATAACCGGTAAGGGGCTGTTGAAAGAGCTGGGAATCTTATTTCTTCTGAGCTTTCTTGACCTGGGTGGCGTAGGCGTCAAACCCGTCACGGGTTCCAATCATCTGAACTCCGACCGGAATACCATCCTTAATGACTAAGGCGCGAATCAAGGACTCCGTAGACCCATCCAGAAGGCGCTCCTCGGATCCTGGTGCTGCCGTTTCCCCGATCGAATAGATCTCAAAATCTTTTGACCTGAATGTCAGCGGGATGGTCTCAGGAACGTAGGCTAGCTCATCCTGCCCCCTCAACCGAGCGACGAGGTTAAGGGCTGCAAGCCGTCCTTGGGTGGAGGCTTCCTTCATGGAGCAGCGGGTAACCCCCTCGAACTGGATGACATCGCCGGCTGCCGCCAATGACCGGACAGGTGTCTGGAGATACTGATCCACAACGATACCCCGCTCACAAGAAACGTCCCCGGAAACAGCCAAGGTCAGGTCTGGTCTTGCCCCGATTGACATCAAGCACAAGTCGGCCTCCAGGCTTTCTCCGCCTTCAATCTGAAGCTTAAGGATGCCTGAGTCTTCGTTTGCACTGGAAACACCCCGTGCCAGAAGGACTCGGATGCCTTTTTCCTCCAGACGACGGAGCAGGGCGCAGGAGGCCGTCGCTCCAAATTGGGCCGGCATCAAGCGATTCATCTTTTCAATGATGACAACAGACATGTCCGCCTCAATCGCATGAAGGGCTGCCTCAATCCCCAGAATCCCGCCACCGACCACCACCAGTCGGGCATTTTTCCTGATCCGTTCCCGAATAGCGGTGGCATGAGTTACATTCCATAGCGGTGTCATCAGTGGTCCACATGATTCCGAAAAAGAAGGCATTACGGGAATCCCGCCACAAGCGATGACAAGACCATCGAACGTGTCGGTTCCAGCGGATGTCTTGATTTCGCACTTTTCTGAATCCAAACAAAGAACCCGGGCATCAAGACGAAGTGATATTTTCAGCTGATCGTACCATGCCTGCGGTTTGATTTGGATGGCGGTAAGTTCGGCCTGACCGAAAGCCAAAGCCACGAGGCGGGGCCGATAGTAAGGAAGAACTTTCTCGGCGGAAAACAAGACGACATCAGCCCCCTGCTCGCTTGCCGCCTTGGCGGCCTCAATCCCTGCATGTCCTGCCCCGATGATGCCGATACGCATAAGTTTGTCAGTCCATCAGTTGCTGCCGACACTTCCGTGCATGCGCCAGTATAGTCGTGACACCTTCATAATCCTGTTGATCAATCCGGCTAATAAGCTTACCCAGTTCGGACTGGTAATGACGGAGCTCGACCAGAATGGCCGCCCGGTTTGTCTTCACGATGTCGTGCCACATTTCCGGCGATCCGGCGGCAACCCGCGTGGTGTCCTTGAAGCCGGGGCCGCAGAATGCCTTCTGCGTCTCAGAGACCTCCCGACCTGAAGTTCCTGCCAGCAAGGCTGCAATTAAATGAGGAAGATGACTGGTCCGCGCGACCAGGACGTCATGTTGTTCCGGTGTTAATTGAACTGTGTGCGCCCCCACCCTGTTCCATACATCAGCGACCAATTTCAGGGCATTGTCCGGTGTTGTCTTGGACGGGGTTATGGCGACCACGGCATCTTCATACAAATCGGTGCGGGCCGATTCCATGCCGGTTTTCTCCGAGCCGGTCATGGGATGGCTGCCTGCAAAATAGATGCCGGTATCCCGGAAGATTGACTCCATGCGGGTGACCAGCTCGGCTTTTGTGCTACCCACATCCGTCACCACGCAACCGGGCTTAAAGGCAACCAGACATTCCCGGGCGAGATCCGGCATGCTGCAAACCGGAGTGCAGAAAACGGCCACATCGGCGCCCTGAAGTGCGGCTTGAGGGGTGTCAAAAACAGAATCCGCTGCGCCCAGGGTTAGGGCCAGCATTCGGGTTTCCGGGCGTCGCGCATAAGCGCTGACCCGCATATGGCCAAGCCGTTTCAGCGCAAGCCCGAGGGAACCACCCATCAATCCCAATCCGATTATGGCAACCTGTTTCATAAACATAGCCTGTATCAGGCCGCGCCCCTTGATTGCAAGACCGTTTTCAAGGCGGACAGGCACTTGCGGTTCTGGCGCGGGGTTCCCACGGTGATCCGGATATGATCCGGAAGGCCATAGGGATCCATCGACCGCACAATGATGCCTGCCCGCTGCATGGCATCAAATACATGGCGCCCTCCCCCTACCCTCACGAGGATAAAGTTTGCCGAGGAGGGCACGTAGTCCAGTCGCATTTTCCGGAAGGATGTCTCGAAATAATCCAATCCCTCACGCATCATCAGGCGGGTTCTGGCCACATACTCATCATCCTCCAGCGCGGCCAGTGCGGCGGCCTGGGCCATCGCGGAGGTGTTAAAGGGTTGGCGAACCCGTTGCAGCAGTGCTATGCACTCCTCTGGCGCAACGCCATAGCCCAGCCTGAGCCCGGCGAGCCCGTAGGTTTTCGAGAAGGTTCGCAGCACAATCACATTGCGTCCTTCGCGAATATACTTAAGACAATCCGGCTGATCCTCGGGTTGGAGGAGCTCGATGTACGCCTCATCGAACACTACCACAACATGGGGAGGAATCCGGCTCATGAACGCATCCAGTTCAGCCTGCCCCACCAATGTACCCGTGGGATTATTGGGATTGGCCACAAACACAACGCGGGTCTCGGGGGTGATGGCATGGAGCATGGCATCGAGGTCATGGGTGTAGTTCTTCATCGGCACCATGATGGTGTGGGAACGGAACATGTCTGCCACGAGCTTGTAAACCACAAACGCCCGGTCCGCCATGACGATCGCCGTAGAGGAATCCAGGAAGACGTGACCGATGAACTCTATGAGTTCATTGCTTCCGGTTCCCGTTAGGATCTGGCCTGGCGGCACATTCAACTTCGCGCCCAATGCCTGACGGAGATAGAATGCGCCCCCATCCGGATACAGATGCATTTGGCGTGCGGCTTTTTTCATGGCAGCCACGGCTTTCGGGGACGGGCCTAAGGCATTCTCATTGGATGCGAGCTTGATGATTGCGCTGGTGTCCTTGAATCCAAGTTCCCGCGCGACCTCCTCGATGGGCCGCCCTGGTTCATAAACCCCCAGTCCGGAAACCCAGGGTTTTGCCAATTCCTTGATTGTCATGGGTGCCCTTCTACTTCTTGTCCGCCGCGGGATATGAGCCGAGAATGGTTACCATATCGCAATGACTGGCCATTGCTGAGAGGGCCTTTTTCACTCGTGTGTCTTCAGCATGACCTTCCACATCAACGAAAAAGAAGTACTCCCACTGCTTGCTCCGGCTGGGTCGTGATTCAATCTTGGTCATGTTGAGGCCAAATTTCTTGAACGCCTCAAGAGCCCCATACAACGTTCCCGCCTGATGTTTTACCGCAAGCAGGAGGGATGTTTTATCGTCCCCGGAAGGCTTGTTCCGGTCGTGCCCAATCACTACAAAACGGGTGGTATTTCCGACAAGGTCCTGGATATCGTATTCCAGAACCGAAAGCCCGTAGATTTCAGCCGCAAGCTGGCTGGCGAGGGCCCCCGCATCAGCATCCTTGGCCGCCAACTCGGCGGCTCGCGCAGTGCTGGCCACCGGGATGACGCCCACGCCAGGCATTTCCCGTTGAAGCCACTGGCGGCACTGGCCCAGGACCTGGGGATGGCTGTATAGTTTTTTGATCTGTCTGCGGGGAACTTTGGCCAGAAGGCAGTTAGAGATGGGAAGATACTGCTCGGAGCATATCTTGACCGTGGTCTCAGCCAGACGGTCAAGCGTGAACGTTACCGCGCCTTCTGTCGAATTTTCGACCGGAACCACGCCGTAATCAGCGACTTGCTTTTCGACAGCATCGAATACATCGCTGATGGTCTCGCAGGACAGATATTCCACTGAAGCCCCAAACCGATTGCGGGCCGCTTGGTGCGAGAAGGTGGACGGCGGCCCCATATAAGCCACCTTGAGATTCTTTTCCATGGCCCGTGCCGCCGACATAATTTCCCGGTAGATGGCCCGGACCGCTTTGTCGGTCATGGGCCCCTGATTCAAGGCGGATACCCGGGCGAGAACCGCTTTTTCACGTGACGGCACATAGATTCCGCTCCCGTTCTGCTGCTTGAGTTTTCCGATTTCATGCGCGTGACGCATGCGTTCATTCAGGAGTCGAACGAGCTTTGCGTCAACGGCATCGATTTTATTGCGCAGCATTTTAAGGCTCATTATTTCTCCTCTTCTTCATCATCGTCCTCGTCGTCATCATCGTCCTCGTCGTCATCATCGTCCTCGTCGTCGTCCGTTTCGTCGTCGTCCGTTTCGTCGTCGTCCGTTTCGTCGGTATCAGTAGGATTGGTCGGGTCAGTCGAATCAATTGAAACAGTATGTTCGATTTTATCGCCTTCATTCATTGGCGCGGCCACCGCCTGCTCCTGCTTTTTGCGCATGGCATCCATACGAGCCAACTCATTGATCCCAGGAAGCTCCTTGACGTCCTTGAGTCCGAAATGATCAAGGAAAAGAGAAGTGGTGCCGTATAGCATGGGCCGGCCTGGCAATTCACTGCGTCCCACAATCTTGATGAGTTGCATTTCCATGAGCATACGGATGACATGATCCACGGCGACCCCCCGGACACCCTCGAGCTCTGCGCGCGAAATGGGCTGCCGATAGGCGATAATCGCCAGAGTTTCAAGCGCCGGACGCGACAACCGGGTCGGTTTCCCCACGTTAAGCATATGCCGGACCCATGCGCCACCGGCGGGATCGCTTTGGAACCGAAATCCGTCAGCATTTTCAACAAGATGCACGCCCAGATGCAAGCCCTCACACTCTGTTTTCAGCTGGGCCAGACTTGTCTTGATTTCAGCCTCCTTGATGGTGCCGTACGCACCCGCTTCCTCCCGGTTGATTTCGGCAGTTTCCTGCAATACTTTCCGAATGGCTCCTGCTGTCATTGGCTGCCGTGCGGCAAATATGATCGCCCCAAGGACTTGTTTCAATTCCACCTGTTGCTCATTTTCCATGTCTCAATTCCCCTGCGCTTCAATCTCTTGCATGATCACAATGTCCCCGAAATGCCCATCCTGTTGCGCGGTCAATTGTCTTAGCCGGATCAATTCCAGGATCGCCAGAAAGGTGCAAACGATCTCGTTCCGTGAAGCGGCCTTTTCGAGGAGGGACGCAAAGGAAACCTTTCCTTTTTCCCGGATTGCCCCCAGCACAAACTCGATCTTGTCAACTACGGTAAATTTCTCGTCATAGATCTCGCCAAATTCCTCAACCTTGACCTTCTTCAACGCCTCATTAAAGGCGGAAATCAGGTCAAACAGGCTGACATCACCAATGCCGACACCGGGTTCTGGCTCTACCCCCACCGTCGCGTCAGCGCCGCGTGAAAAGACATTTTCCTGAAGATATTCCCTGTGTTGCAGGTGGGAGGCCGCTTCCTTGAATTTCTTGTATTCCAGAAGCTGTTTGACAAGCTCCCAGCGGGGATCCTCCTCCTCTTCCTCCATTTCCGGGCGTTCGTCCACCGGAAGCAGCATGCGGCTCTTGATCATCATCAGCGTGGCCGCCATCACGATAAACTCGCCTGCGATGTTGAGGTCGAGCAGTTTCATCAGGGAGAGATACTCCATGTACTGCTTCGTCACGCGCTCAATCGGGATGTTATAGACATCCACCTCATCCTTTTTAATCAGGTAAAGGAGAAGGTCGAGCGGGCCCTCGAATACGTCGAGCTGCACTTTATAATCATCCTGGACCACGATTTGTGTCATGAAAAGTCCTTTTTATTCCAATCCAACAGCCTGGCGGGCCCGTGTCAGGGTTTTCCGGGCTTCCAGACGCGCACGGTTCGCGCCGTCTTTCAAGACAGCCTCGACATGGGCGGGATCCTTCTCCAGTTCGACGCGCCTTGCCCTGTAAGGCTCAAAATAATTCCAAACCTTCTCAAACAACGCCTTCTTGGCTGTCCCATAACCGTATCCGCCTGCCCGGTATTTCGCCTCCATCTCCTGCCGCTCTTCCCCGGAAGCGAAGAGCTTATAAAGTGCGAAAACGTTGCAGGTGGAGGGATCCTTTGAATCCTCAAGCTGCTTGCTGTCTGTAACGATCTTCATGATCCGGGACTTGGTGTCCTTTTCAGGCCCGAAAATCTCGATCGTGTTGTTGTAGGACTTCGACATTTTCTGTCCATCCACACCCGGCACGACCGCAACTTCATCCCGAATCGCCGGAACTGGAATGGCAAACGTTTCCCCGAATTGCAAATTGAACTTGATTGCGATGTCCCGGGTGACCTCCACATGCTGCTTCTGGTCGCGCCCGACGGGAACGGTTGTGGCCTGCACCTGCAGGATGTCTGCCGCCATGAGCACGGGATACGAAAACAGGGCGTGGGATGCGGCGATTCCCTTCGCCGTCTTGTCCTTGTAGGAATGGCACCGCTCCAAGAGCCCCATGGGGGTCACGATGGACAGCAACCATGACAGCTCAAGCACCTCGGGGACATCGCTCTGTCTGAAAAAAACGGTTCGCTTCGTGTCCAGCCCGCAGGCGAGGAAATCCAGAGCAACATCGCGGCTGTTCTGACGCAATGCCGATGGGTCCGACACGGACGTCAGCGCGTGATAGTCGGCAATGAAGAGATAGGCGTCCCCCTGCTCCTGCAGTT
>JBAXRC010000116.1:0-6740 GCA_037131415.1 bacterium
CTTCAAGGGATGGGCCGCCGGAATCCTCGCCCTGGTCTTCTGGCCTGCGGCCTGCCTGCCCCTGCACCTGACCCCTCTGGATGTCACGATGGCCATCCTCCTGATTCCCGCCCTGACATCCCTGCTGACCACCCGGTTTGCCGCCCCCGGGGAGGAATGGCGGAAATCTGCCCCGCTCCAACTCCCTCCGATTGCATTCGCTGCAGGAATCTGGATAATGGCGCGGTTTATATGATAGAGGAGACTGGTGTAATGGCAAAGTTTAGTGTTTCTTGTGGCGGGACCGGCGGGCATGTGTTCCCGGGAATAGCCACGGCTTCGGCCCTGAAAAAACGGGGGCACGATGTAACGCTCTTTTTATCGGGCAAGGCGATTGAAACCGCCACCCGTCATGCGTGGGACGGCCCGGTAGTCAGCATCGGGGCGGAGAAATTCTCCTTCCATCCCCTCCGGTTGCCACGGACCCTTTACACTATCCTGCGCGCTTTTTTAACCAGCCTGAAGGCCCTTCGACAGCAGAACCCGCAGGCCGTCCTGGCCATGGGCAGCTATTCGTCACTAGGCCCCGTGCTCGCCGCCCGGTGCTTGGGAATCCCGGTTATCCTTCATGAAGCCAATGTGATTCCCGGCAAGGCGGTCACCACCCTGTCCCGTTTCGCCAAGGCCATCGCCATCAGTTTCCCCGAAACGCGCCAGCACTTGCACCATTCCGCCATCACGCTGACAGGACTCCCCCTGCGAAAGGAGATGGAACAGGCAGCCATCGCCGTCACGCCTGAGCCCGCCGCGTTCACCGTCCTCACCATGGGCGGCAGCCAGGGCGCCCAGCGCCTGAACGAAACCCTTCCCATCGCCCTGGGGCAGCTTTTGGCCAGCGGTATCCCGGTTGAAGCGATCCATCTTTCCGGTGAAAAAGCGAAGGCAACGGTAGAGGCGGCTTACCGGACTGCCAACGTCCCTGCCACCGTATACGGATTCTGTTCGGACATGGTGTCGACCTATCAACGGACCAGCATTGCCATCTCCCGTTCCGGCGCCAACTCCTGCATGGAACTGGCGCTGTTCGGGATCCCCGCCCTGCACGTCCCCTACCCCCACTCCGCCCGGGATCACCAGCTCGCCAATGCCCGGGCCATGGCGGAAGCCGGGGCCGCCGTACTCATCGAGCAGGACGATCTCACCCCCGAACATCTGGCCGCCACACTCCGGGAGTTCGCAACCGCGCCCTCAAAACGGACCGCGATGAAAAATTCCGCCAGGGCCCGCGCCCTGACAGGCGCCGACAAGGCGCTTGCGGATTTGATTGAGAAAGTCGCCGCCACACGCTAGTCTGCCACCCATTATGCGAATCGAAATTGGAACTGTTGTCAGCCATGAACCCATGGGGCCGGATTACCGGGTACTCACCCTGAAACTGCCCGAACTCGCCCCCCTCGCGAGGCCCGGCCAGTTCGTCCACCTCCGCATCGCCCAGCTGCACGATGCGGTGCTACGCCGCCCTTTCAGCATCTACCAGGTGGAGGGTAAACACCTCTCCATCCTGTACAAGACCGTGGGACGCGGCACCGCCTCCATGCAAGACCTCCGGATCGATGACCCCGTCAGCATCGTCGGCCCGCTGGGAAACGGCTTCCCGCTGGAAGTTCCCGAAACCGTGACCCCCGTCCTGGTAGCGGGCGGCTACGGGGTGGCCCCCCTCTATTTCCTGGCCCGCCGCCTGAAGCGGCGCGGCGTGCTGTTCATCGGCGGCGCCAAGGCCGTGGACATCCTGCTCATGGACGATTTCCTGGAACTCGGCTGGGAGGTGCAGGTGGCCACCGATGACGGTTCCCTGGGCGTCAAGGGACTGGTGACCGCGCCCCTGGATGCGTGGCTCCAGACCGAACTCAAGGGCTCGCGCCCTGAATTTTTCGCCTGCGGCCCCAATGGCATGCTCAAGGCCGTGGGCGACCGGGCCATCAAGGGCGACTGGAAAGCCTGGCTCTCGCTCGATCGCCACATGGGGTGCGGTGTTGGAGCCTGCCTCGCCTGCGTCCAGAAGGTGCGGCTCAGCGGACAGGAAACGCTCGCCCGTGTCTGCAAGGACGGCCCGATCTTTGAAGCCCGTGACGTGATATGGGAAGACTGACATGAAACCGACACTCGACATCAATCTTGCCGGTATCCGGATGAAGAACCCCGTCATGGTGGCTTCCGGCACCTTCGGCTACGGCCCTGAATATGCGGATCTCGTCGACCTGAACAAGCTGGGTGCCATCGTGGTCAAGGGCATCAGCCTTGAACCCTGGGGAGGAAACCGGACCCCGCGCATGGTGGAAGTTCCCGGCGGTCTCATCAACGCCATCGGCCTGCAGAATCCCGGCGTCAAGGGATTCACCGAGAAATACATGCCCTTCCTGCGGAACCATGACATCGCGGTGATCGTCAATATCTGGGGGAAGACCCTCGAGGAATACACGGAGGTCGCGGCCCGCTTCGACCAGGTCGAAGGCGTGCACGGGCTTGAGATCAACATCTCCTGCCCCAATGTGAAGGCAGGCGGCAGTTCGTTCGGCACGAATCTTGACTCCACCGCGAAGCTGGTTGCCGCGGTCCGCGCACGAACCCGCCTTCCCATCATCCCGAAGCTGGCGCCCAACGTGTCGGATATCGGGGCCTTCGCCAAGGTCTGCGAGGACAATGGGGCCAACGCGCTGTCGCTCATCAACTCCTTCCCGGCCATGGCCATTGATATCGAGACCCGGAAGCCCATCCTGGCCAATGTATCCGGCGGGCTCAGCGGTCCGGCCATCCACCCGATCGCCGTCAAACTGGTGTTTGAGGCCGCCAAGGCTGTAAAGATTCCCCTGATCGCATTGGGCGGGATCACCTCGGCGAAGGAGGCCATCGAGTTCATGATCGCCGGCGCCTCAGCGGTGGCCGTCGGCACCGCGAACTTCACCGAGCCCATGACATCGCTCGAGGTGATCGACGGTATCGGAAAATACCTGGCCCGCCACAAGATGAAGTCAGTCCAGGACCTTGTCCGCAGCATCCGCCTCTGACAGGAAACTTCATCTCCAACCCCGACAAGGCCCAATGTTTGGCGTGTTGTGCACGCGGTCTCGGGGCTAGCGGGACGGGTGACTCCTTCTCTTCGCCTTGGCGGGATTCCTGGACGCCGTCTTTCGAACGGAGAATCCGAAATGGTCGATCTGGCGACCGAGAACATAGTAGTGTCCGTGCGCATAGGCGATCAGCCCGGCATTCTCCAGCGCAAGCCGGTTCGAACGTGTCATCAGCTCCCTTGACGCCTGAATGGCGACAACCTCGGCCACAAACATCACATGCGAGCCGAGCTCCAGCGTCTGCCGGACCTTGCACTCGATGTTGAGCGGACACTCCTGCACGATGGGCGGACGGACGACGAGCGCCTTGCCCGGCGTCAGCCCCGTCTTGGCGAATTTATTCTCGTCCCGGCCGGACACCACGCCACACCAGTCCGTCGCCCGCGCCTGCCGCACCGAGGGCAGGTTGACGACAAATTCACCGGAGGCGCGGATCAGGTCATAGGAATGCCGTTCCGGGCGCACGGAGATGCTGAGCATGGGCGGCTCACTGCAAACGGTCCCGGCCCAGGCGATGGTAATCAGGTTCGGCGCCTCACCCGCCTTCGTTCCGCCGCAGCTCACCAGCACCACGGGCACAGGCGAAAGCAACGTAAAGGGCTTCATGGACACCTTGGCATGTGAACCAAGGGGATGTTTCAAGTTCTGCTGGTTCATAACGGCTCCAAATTCTCCACATAGACCCGCTCATTGATCCCCGGTCGACAACGACTCCAGGGCTTGTGACATGACGGTTGTGGCCAACACCGTTTCACCGGGACTCGGCATCCGACGGGACGAATAATTATACTCCATCTCCTGCACATCCGACTCCATCACGCCTGCCCCCTGGGCGGCCGACCGTTTCTGAATCAAGGCGGCTTTGCTCGCTGGCAATGGCCACAGGGTTTTCGGAGACTCCCAGGCTAATTTCTGATGAGCCAAGACCGTTTCCCAAAGCCCCTTGAGGTCTGTAATGCGGTCTCGCTTGTCAAAGTGGCAACACAGTGGGTCAAGGTCCAGCATCCGGAGATATATCGTGTCGCGCTCAGACTGGGGAATGGCGACTTCCTCCGTAATCTCAGACAGTTTTTGCCATCCATCCAGATACTCCCGGTCAATCTCGACTGATTTTCGGAACGCATCGTAAGCTTCGGGATAAAGTCCCTGCGCCTCACGAAGCTGACCGAGCAGGAAGAAAACCTGAGGCCTGACCGTAAGATTGGCCGCCATGCGGGTCAAAATACGTTCCGCCACCGACCGGCTCTCCAGCCGGTCAAAAATACCCTCACACCCGAAACAGAGCTGCGCGACCCGTCCGAACTGTTCAGGCATATTCTCAAACACCAGCTCATAATGCTTCTCGGCCTCGAGCGGGTGACCCGTCGCGTACAATCGCTCCGCCAGCCGCCATTGCACACAATAGGCCGCGGCAAACAATTTCGAAGCCTGCTCGTAAACGGAGACACTCCGACGCAACAAACCGGCTTCCGTCATGGCATCGCCTTTTTCCGCGAGGCGCACCGAGGCCACCACGTTTCGGAAAAGGGTGGCATCCGCGGTCTTCCCCTGCACCTCCAGGACATCCGCAAGCACGGCATACGACCGGACACGGTCGCCCGGACGCGTTTCGCCATCGGTAGGATCCACCGAAATCGCCATCCGGATGGTCTTTTCGGCCTCATCCGCATGTCCCGCCTTGAGTTGGAGCACCGCCTTCCAAATCAACGGTCTTTCCTCAAAACGGTCACGAGCATAGAGCCCCTCCAGCCACGCCATCGTATCCGGCTCGTTGGCCTGGGCGAGAACGGCGTACCCCCGGTCATCACCCGGATTGCCCATCAGATAGGTCCGGACAACCCGGGTGGCATCATTCGTCCGCCCCTGCGCCAGCAACGCGGTGGCCGCCACCGTCATCAGAGAGCCTCCCTCCAGGGCTGAGTACTGCTGAAGAGCCATGATATCCTCCACACCCCACCAGGGTGCCTTCTCCAGTAGCGTCAGGACATCTGAATGACGTCCAGCCGCACCATAAATGCTCGCCATCATCGCCAGACGTTGAGCGACCGCGCGGGAATCCCCCCCATACCCGCGCCGGCTGTCTGACGAACGCAACCCCTTGTCCATTTCAGCAATCGCCAATGTCTCGGCGTCTTGGTATCGCCCCGCCTTGACCAGGGTGTTGATGACCCCGTCAAATTCGTAATCCCGCACGCGGTCTCCTGCCTGCGAGGCACCCGGCGATGCCGCAAACATTTTAAGAATCAACCCATACCCTTCATCAACGAGGTCTTTCCGGTCCAGAACACAACCGAGATCAATCATCATCCGCAAGGCCCGGCTGCTGGTCTGGCTGAGCACCGGCGAAATACGGTCCGGGACCCCTGCCGTCGGGAGAGACGACAGCTTGCGCAAAACAGCCACCCCGTCATCGATCCGGTCCAACGCCAGATAACCCTGGGCAATCTCCATGTCCCGCTCCGCTTGCCGGCCCGGATCGGACAGGGCGGGATGCGGCGCGGAGAGTGCCGCCAGAACCTCCGCATCACACTCCGCCTCCAGACCCGCGGATACCAGCACACCCCACACACGGGCATCCGGTTTCTGCTGGAGAAGGGTTTTCGCAAAATGGAACACCTTGACGGCGGGCAAGCTCAAGTCCATCCCCTCCCGGTGCCGGCCCACAATGCCCGAGCAGTCCAAATCCTTATCCTTAACAAGACGCAGCGCATCGTCCTGACGCCCGGCGGCGAGCAAGCCGAGCAGGTAATTAATTTCTGCGGCGCGCTGCTCATAGTCCCGCGAACCGCCGTACGACTGACGCACGGAAATCAGCCCGCCCTCCACAATGGAATCATCCGCCGAGGGATCCGTCTTCGCCTTGGGAGGAAATCGCTTGATCATGGCGTCATAGAGCTCAACGGCCTCCGTGCCCCTGACGAGTTGCCATTGCGGAACGGTCATGGCATCCAGGTTCTTCAAAACCGCCGCCTTGACCAACCGCCGCGTCACCGGTCCGGCCATGACCCTGATTCGGGCATGGGGAATACGGACCGCTTTCTCGATCAGGCGCGTCGCCTCATTGGTCCCCACCATCCCCGCAAGCTCCGGAATGGTGATACTGATTTCCTCAGCCGTGGCGTTTGTGACCGCATCCATCAGTCGCTCAAACTCGGCCACCATACCGGCGCTTTTCTCGCCTTTGGCCAGTCGGTCCACATCACGCCGGACCCTCATCAGCTGCTCCCGCGCGGAAGATGATGAATCATCATCCTTCGGCATCGAGCGGATGGCCTCATCCAGCGTTCCGACCGCGCCGTTCCAGTTCCGATTAAGCAGCTGCGTGAAGACCCGCAGGGTAACCTCCCTCATCCGCGTTTTCTCATCGCCCTTGCGGGACGCCGTTCGTGTTTCAAGGATAGGCCAACTCGCGGGGCCGGGCATCGCGGCAAAAACACGCGTCAGGGACAGCTCTGCCTTGTCAGGCCGCTGGTAACGCATCATCTGAAAGCCCGAAAAGCCGGAGGCCTCGCCACCTTTCGGCAGGGCCCAATACCCCTCCACCAGCCGCAACCAGGCATCGGCGGCCATCGCTGGCGTCATGGTGGCGGAATTCGAAGTGAAGGCGGCCAGATCGGCGGAGAATTGTTGCCG
>JBAXRC010000117.1:0-6707 GCA_037131415.1 bacterium
CCCTCGTCAATTGGGCTGATGCGCACCGCGTGGGGAATGTGAGGACCGGGCGGTCTGGATTGTGCGTCATTGAGGCTGATGAAAGCGACCGATCCCTTCTGCGGTTTCATCCCGAATGGGCATTGATCACCAACATGTCGGCCGATCATTTCAGTCTCGCCGAGACGGAGACCCTGTTCGCCCGGTTCCGTGGCCAGGTCCGGCGTGAGTGTATCGCCGGATGGGATCCCGGAATGCCTTGGCAGGGCTTGCGCCCGGTTCTGGGGCGCGAGGGTTCCCGGTTCATGTATGACGGGCTTGAGTTTGAGATTCCGCTTCTGGGCGCGCACAATGCCGAAAATGCCCTTCAATCAGCGGTTTTATGCCAAAGGATGGGCTATGATCTGGCGAAGAGTCGGGACGCCCTGATGCAGTTCAGGGGGATCCAACGACGGTTGGAGCGGGTAGGAGAAGCCGGCGGGGTGACGGTTGTGGATGAGTATGCCCATAATCCCGCGAAAATCGGGGCGGCCTGGCGGGCGTTGGCGCCATTCCACAAACGCATTAACGCGTTCTGGCGTCCCCATGGGTTCAGGCCGTTGTCCCTGATGTTCAATGACCTGGTGGCAATGTTTTCTGAGGTGTGCCGTCCCGTGGATCGACTGTTCATCATGCCGGTGTATTACGCCGGCGGGACGGTGAGTCGCCAGACGGATTCCGATGCCCTGGTGGCAGCCCTGAATGAACGCGGCGTATCTGCCGCCTGGGTGACTGACTACGATATCCTCATGTCAGAAATCCTGAAGCGTTCCGAGCCCGGCGACGTTGTGTTGTGTGTCGGTGCCCGTGATCCTGGAATACCGAAATTCGCCAAGGACCTTGTCGAGAAGTTGGGCGGGAATTGATTGGGCGCCCCATCCGCTTCCCGGAGCCAATTTTGACAGAATCAAGACATGAGATTCGCGGCCTCGGCTTCTTGCCCTTGACGCGGGGCGGGCGGTGGTCATAATGCTCGTTTCATTTCATTTTTCGGGGAGAGTTTTGAAGCCATGATTGAGGTTGGCCATTTGACGCAAAAGTTCGGCCGGGTGACGGCCCTGCGTGACGTTACGTTCCACATTGCTCGGGGCGAAACGGTCGCCCTCATTGGTCCCAGCGGGGCAGGCAAAACGACCCTCCTGCGCGTACTGGCGACTTATATGGCACCCACTTCCGGGACGGTTCTGATTGGGGGTCACGATGTGATAACCCAGTCGCTGGCGATCCGGCGTATGCTGGGCTATCTTCCTGAAAAAGACCCGATTTATCCTGAAATGAGAGTGATGGAATATCTGGTTTTCCGGGCACGACTTCGCGGGCTGTCAGGGCGAACCCGGGTCAAGCGGCTCCGGGAACTGATCGGACGCTGTGGATTGGCCGGACTGGAGAGAGCGCTGATGGGCAATCTTTCCAAAGGGGAAGTTCGCCGGGTCCTTCTGGCGGATTGCCTAGTGGGTGAACCCGAGGTGATCCTAATGGATGAGCCCACGCTCGGACTTGATCCTGTCAACGGTGAACGCATACGCGGATCATTTTCGCACCTGAAAGAGGCGCGAACATTGATTTTTTCGACCCATGACATGACGGAAGCTGAATCGCTCTGTACCCGCGTCATGATCCTGAACCGGGGTTTGATCGCGGCCTTTGATTCGCCGGCGGAACTGATCCGGAAGCAGAATGCCGCCAACCTGGGAGAGGTAATCCAGGCACTCGTTTCGAAAGGCGGCCTTTCGTGAATGAAATCCGCATCTTGTGTCGCCGCGACGTCCGCTCCTGGCTGATGGTTCCCTCTTTCCACCTGATGGCCACGGTGTTTTTGGCGGTTTCCGGACTGGTCTTCTGGATGTTCGCGGTGACGATGGCCGGGAAGGGGATGCTTACCTCGGAAATCACTTTCAGCGGAATGCTATTCTGGATGGCGCTACTGGCCGTGGCGTCGGCCGTATCAGTCAAACTGCTTGGGGACGACCAGGAACAGGGCACAATCGAATTGTTGCTCACCGCGCCAGTGACGGAGTTGCATGTGATTCTGGCCAAGACGCTGGCCGGCTTTGTCCTGATCATGATTCTCGCCGTGCCGGCTGTGATCTATCCCTGGATCCTGCGGGCCGCCTATCCCGCCTGGCGCGGAATGGATGTTCCGATGTGGTTGGCGGGGGTATTGCTGTTGGCTCTGATGGCCGGGCTGATGACGCTGGCCGGCTTGTTCTGGTCACAGGTTTTCAAGCGCCAGACGGCCGCGATGGTGGCGACTTTCCTGACCGGCGCGATGGTGGTGTTCCGCGGGTCGGTTCGGAGCTGGATTGGCGGCGGGGCAGCCGACGGGTCCTCTGGTTTTGTGGCAGTCGCCTCCCATATCTCCAGTTTCGTTTCCGGCATGGTGGACAGTCGGGCGGTTGTCTTTTACGTGACCGCCATGGCGGTGCTGCTGTTTCTGAATGTCAGGCTCCTGCAATTGTCGCGGTATCGTCGTGCCGGCGGAAGAGCGAACGTGGTGCTCTCCTTTTTTCTGGCCGTCATTCTTGCGGGATTGGTGAATTATGTGGCGCTGTTGCACCCGTTCCGGGTGGATGTCAGTACCCTGGCCGGGAAGGCTCTTCCCGTGGCAATGGAGCAAACGCTGAAGGGGCTGAAAACTCCGGCCCGGGTGATCCTGCTTGCGCCCGCCGGGGATCCGCTGGCCGTGACCGCCCGCCGGGTGGTTGAGAAATACCGGTATGCACACCCGTTGCTGGAGATTGAGATTGTGGATGAGTCCAGCGAGGTGGTTCGCACGCGGGATCTTGCGGGACAATATAAACTCCGGGAATCCCACGAGCTGATCGTTGCCTGTGACGGGCGATACAAGGTGATTCCGTTCCGGTCATTGGCGCGGATATCGGATGGGGGCGCACGCCCCGATCAGCGGGGCTCAACGTTTTCGGCCTCGCTGGATGCTGAACTGGTATCCGCACTACGGGCGGTTTCTCAGGAGACGGCTCCCGTGGTGTATTTCCTGACGGGGCATGGCGAGCGGGATATCACTGATTTTTCGGAATTCAGGGGATATGCGGAAATCGCCGGGATTGTCAGGGAACGGTATGCGGAGATCCGGCCGCTGCTTCTGGATAGCATGGCGTCGGTGACGAACGACTGCTCGGTACTTGTGGTGGCCGGACCAACCCAGGGGCTCGCGGCATGGGAAGTGGTTAAAATCAGGGACTATCTTGGGCGTAGCGGGCGGCTCATGTTATTGCTTGATTCAGGGTCCAAAACGGGGCTTGAGTCGCTCCTCGAGGCATGGGGTGTCCGCCTTGGACAAGACCGGGTGATTGATTCCCCGATCACCACGCTGTTGCCAGGCAGTCGCGACCGGTCGGCCGCCCTGGGGCTTGGCCAGGTGCCGGTGATCCGCTATGGCGCGCATCCTGTCTGCGACCGCCTGAACGGGCTGGTGTCATCGTTAGTGCTTCCGCGTTCAGTTGATCCCCTGGGTGGAAACGGGCGCACGAGGATTCTGAATGATCAGGCGGACAAGCCGCTGGTTGTTTCGCTGGCCTTCAGTTCCGAACGAAGCTGGGCAGAGACGGATTTCAACCAGAACCCGCCCCAGTATAATGAAGGCTACGATTGGCGCGGGCCTGTGTCGTTGGCGGTCTGTGTAGAAAAAGGCATGGCCTCTGCCATCGCCATGGATATCAAGCCGGTCCGGATGGTGGTGTTCGGGGATTCTCAGTTTGCCGCCAACCGCTGCCTGGCGGGTGGCAATGAATCCCTTTTCATTAATGCCCTGGAATGGCTTCTGGAGCGCGGTGACCATGCAGAGGAGATCTCCGCCCCGTACGGCTTATATACACTTCAAATTGACGCGGAGGGCCGTGTCATGACTTTTGTCCTGATTGTGGTGGCGGTGCCGCTTCTGGCCGTCGGCGCGGCTGTGCTTGTGCGCCTGGCACGACGGGATCGCCGGAGCCGAGGGAGGGATGGGGCATGAGTTGGAGACCCACACTATGGCTATTACTGATGGTTGTGTTGACCGGCGTGTTTGTTCTGGTTTTCGAGAAGGGTGCTGAACCGGCGGCACGGGCACTCCCGGTCGAGAGCCCCCTGTTGCACGTCAGCCCCGCCTCGATTACCCGATTATCCATCATGTCGGCCACAACTTCAGTTGAATGCATTAGGCGCGAAGGGGAATGGTTCCTGACCAGTCCGGTCGAAATGCGCGCTAATTCGGCCCGCATCCAAAGACTGATTGCGGCGGTAACAGCCATCCGGAAAAGAGAAGTATTGGATGCAGGGCTTCGCGGGAAGCGGGGGCTTTCCCTGGGAAGTTTCGGACTCGAAACACCACGGGCCCGACTGGTGGTTGGGACCGATTTGCGTGCGGATGAGATCCTGCTGGGGGATGCTTCGCCCCTGGACGATCTGGTGTATCTAAGGCTGAATGGCAGCGAGGATGTCATCGGGGCTATCTGCAAGGTCTCTGAAATTCTACCGATTGATGGGAATAGCTTGCGTGACCGGGCCGTTTTCCCCCCTGCCATCAGAAAGACCGTTCGACTCGAATTGAAACATGCGGGCGGTTTCCTGCAGCTGGCATTGAAGGATGGGGCCTGGCGAATTCAGCAGCCCTTTGACGCCCGGGCGGATGGAGCCAGGGTGGAGCGGTTGATCCAGTCGCTGGAGTTGATGACCATTGAGAATTTCGGTGGGGCGGCGGCATTGGCGGATCCTGTGACAACCGGCTTGGGTGGCGACGATTCGGCGTTGCAAGTGTCGCTCTGGCCGGACGGAAGGCGGGATCCCATGGTGCTCACAGTGGGCAAAGCCTGGCAGGATAATCCCGGCCTTTTGTATGCACGGGTGAGTGACATGGCCGCGGTGTGTGCCGTCAAAAAGGAGGTTCTGGCGCTTCAGGAGGTGAAGGCCGGAGCGTTGCGGGATCGCAGGCTGTGCGATGCCAATCCGGCTACGGTCTCCAAGGTGACGCTGCGCGATGGCGATTTGAAGCTGGTCATGGAGCGTACCCCGGAGTCGGGATGGATGATCATGGAGCCATTCAGATTTCCCGCTAATGCCCGTGCAGTCGGCGCGCTGCTCCGGATGCTTACCAGTATTCAAGCGGATGAGATCCGACCGGGATCCCTCACGAACCAGATTCCAGAGGAGGTTGCCTCCATGGGCTGCCGCGTGATTATCGCCAATCAGGCTGCCGTCCGTGCGGTGGCCACAAACGACATTCCCGTGCCGGCGGCCATTGCGCCAGTGTGGAGCTACCGCCTGGCGTTCCCCTCCAGTAATTCAGCGAACAGCGTGGTTTTCGCCGAGACCGCGGGAACGCTGATGGTGGCGCCATCCCAGGATGTGAGTCGGTTGTGGATTGGTCCGGTATACAGGGATCGTCCTTTTCTGTCCGATCCGCTTCCCTATATGGATCGGCGTATGCTGGATGTAAAACCCGCGCAAGTGCGGCGTATTACGCTGGCCCGAAAAGGGCGTGAGGAAACCGTTACGGCTGGAGCCGATGGCGCTTGGGTTGTGGATTCGCCTCCGGAAGGTCAAGTTTCGGAAGGGTCCATTCCGGCGCTCCTGACCCTGGCGGCAGATCTCAATGCTGAACGGATTGAGGCGATTTCGGTGACCAACATGGTGGCCTATGGCGTGGATGACGCCTCTCCCCGGGTGACATTCGGCTTGAGCGGTACGGGCGGGATCCAGAAAACGATCCTGATAGGGGCCGGAAATGGGCGGGACGGGGTCTATGCCATGGTGCAGGGGCAGGATGTCGTTTTTGTCCTATCGAAAAGCGTTGCCGAGGCGCTGGTTCGTCCGCTTGTGACAGAACAGTAAAGCCGGGTGTGGAATACGGAGTGCGGTGTGCGGAGTTCAGTTTTTCAAACTCAGTGGGTGATCTGGCTCCGGCAGGGCATTCTGCTGGTCGGTGGTATTTTACTGGCCATTCTTCTGGGGTTGGCATGGATCGGTTTCCCGGGGTTTCTGACACGGTGGATCCTTGCGGCTACCAATCAAGGGGAATATTTCGTTGCAGCGCATGATGTGAAACTCGATTTGCGTGGAGGCATCAAAGCGTCTGATGTGAAGGTCTACCGCAAGGGGGTTATTGGTTCCCCGCTGCTCGAAACACAGGAATGCCGGGTGTTGTTTCATTTGTTTGAGAAAATCCGTCCGGGAGAAAGCCGGATCAAGGGGCTATGGGCTCGTGGCGGGGTAATCCGTCCGGCCTGGAAATTGGCGCGAGGGGAAGGCAAGACCGTGCCCCCCGAGGAGTATTCCCGGAGTACCGGGCTCAGGGTTGCGGCTGCCCGTTCCATGGACATGGATATCATCCTGATGGATTTTGATGTCTTGGGCGTCTGGGTTGAACAGGTGTCCGTGGCGTTTAAGATGGATGAGGGGGGGATCCATCTCTCGCGTCTGAATGGGCTTGTTGGACGAGATTTGCAGCGGGGGAAGGTGGAAGGCTCACTGGCATGGAAGGCAGATCAACAGGTGTCCGGGCGGTTGATAACCTCCTTTGATCCGCGTGCCCTGGCACCGGCATGCAGGTCCTTTTATCCGGAGGCGATATCCACCCTGGAGCGTTTTTCATTTTCCTCGGCACCACCCCGCCTGGACCTTTCCTTTGAAGCCTGCCTGAAAAAGCCCGTATCGGTATCGGCCAAGGGAAGGATCCAGGCGGCGAATTATGC
>JBAXRC010000118.1:0-6698 GCA_037131415.1 bacterium
GAAGATTACCGCCAGCCATTAGCCAATGCTGTTGCATTGGCTAATGGCTGGCGGGCATGGATAAACAGGATTTGCAGGATAATTGGGGAATCAGGAAATCAGGCAATCCCGCTGGAATCTTAATCTTATCCTGTATATCCTGTGCATCGATGTTAAATGATTTGGATAGCAGGGAGTCCATTTTCCGATTCGAAAGCGAATGAAACCAAAGGCGAACCAGCGGTCGCTCCATACGGCTCGCAGGCTCGCCGTTGGAGAACCGCAACGTTCCCCGAATAAGATGATAATGAATGGATGAAGATGGAGATTGCGCTGTAGGGCCGCCGCTTGCGGCGTGCCGCATGGGGAAAGACGGCGATCCGCAAGCGGCCGCCCTACAAAAGACGCTAGGCCAATTGGATGAAAATTGATAAACCATGCGGAGAACCAGCGGTCGCTCCATACGGCTCGCGTGCTCGCCGCTGGAGAACCGCAGCGTTCGCAGGAGCGAAGAAAGAGATGATGACAGCGGCATTTTGGAATAGATTTTCGAAACCGATGATGGGGCTGGCTCTGGTTGCCATGGTTCTCGGCGTTGTTTTCGGTGTTCACTCCGCCGTCTTCCTTCGAGGTGCGAGTAAAGCCGAAGCCACTATTGTCGAATTGGTGCAAAGGTCCGGGGATCAAGGCACGATGTACGCCCCTGTCTTCGTCTTCGCGGATTCAGAGGGAAGAACCCAAAAAGTGTTCTCATCAGTCAGCAGTTTCCCCCCGATCGGAGCCGTGGGAGATAAGATTACTGTTCTCTACGATCCTCAGAATCCCAAGGGAGCATCCGAGGATACATTTTTTGGCATCTGGGGAATCTCCGCAATTCTTGGCGGGTGCGGCGCTTTCTATCTTGTTCTCTTTTGGCTTGTCTGGTTCATAACAAAACAAATAATGACAACTGCGAACCAGCGCAGGCACGCGACGGTCTAAAGCCCGCGCCTGCTGCGCAACGTTCGACAAAGGGTATGACAATGAAGAAGGCGACCGTAAAGAACCGTAAGAAGGAACTCACCATATTTGTTCTCCATCAGTTCGTCACAGCTGTTTCAACTGGCTATTTCGGGCTGACGCCGACACTTGGCGCAGATGAAACAAGCATTGGCGAAACAAAACTGTCGCACCCTAGTGGCCGAGACGGTCGCGTAACCCAAGTGAAGATCACCTATGTCGAAGCGGATGCCGAGCTAGTATCAGAGATCGTCAAACTGCTGTGTACCCGGTTCGATGCCGTTGTTGATGACGATAGTCTACTAATGTTTCGCGGTAAAGGCGGGCCGGTACTTCTCAAAGCGGTACAGAGCGTTTATGGGATTGACCTGTTCGGCATTGATTGCACGCTCGTAAAGAGAACCCCATTCGTAGTCTGCTACATGATGGATCATGAGGTGCTGCAGGGGATTGAACAGCAATGCTCGGCGAGACAATGGCACGATCTCCGCCCCAGCGAGAAGATTGAGTGCCCTGTATTTGTAATTGATGGGGCCACTGACACAAAGGTGCGAAACACCCAATGGGTCGATGATGCCGGATTCACTCGGATCATCGCACTGGATCAATCAACGGGAGTTCTGTCCCTTTGGGGATTGAAGAAACAATGAAGCCGAACAAGGCCATGAACGTACGGCTTCGCCGCCGCTCATGGCTGCCGTTGGCCCAAGAATATGAATGAATTATTGAAAACATATTGGGAGGGATGGGTCGCACTTGTCAAAGGCGGCTTAGTTATTGGCGTCTGGGTGGCTGTTGTATTTTTGCCGATGTTCCTCCTTCAACACCTCCTGCCAAATCAGATGGAGGGAAAAGCAGAAGGGGCAAAGTGGGTCCAGCTTGCCGCCTTTGGCGCATTTACACTTTGGGCTCCGTTTGTTGCGTATGGACTTGGTCCACTCAGATTCCGGGAAATACAGAAAAAAGACGAAGGCCAACCAACTTCTCCAAGCGACGTCGCTACCCGCGCCGCGCCAGAGAAGTGACGTTCGACCAAGAGAAATAATGAAAATGATGATTAACATCATGGTCATCGTGGCAGGAATGTTGATGTCCTTGCCTGTGATGTTGCCGTGGGTACGTGGGTTAACTGAAAAAGGACGGCACTATTACAGTCCAAGCGCCCATGCAGATTCTATAATTGTAATCGGTGCATGGTCTGTGAATGCAGATCGGCTGTTGGTAATCGCGGCAGTTTTCGGGCTCGGACTAATCTTGGTCGGAGCATTCGGATTGTGGCGGACAATGAAATGATGAAAGTCGAACAAGGCACTTCTCGCTATCGTCGCTGACGCGCCTCAGCGAGAGTGCCAACGTTGTGGAAGTATGAAAAATATCATTCAAATTATTCTTGCCTTGCTGATTTTCGGGGGCACATCTTGCACAAATATGTTGTGGAAAGATTACGAGCCACAATGGGTTTGGGTTCCATCAAGTGAATCAACAGAAGCTAATCTTCAGAGTAAAGGTGTGGAATACAAGCGCTACAAGAGCGATCAACTTGATGGCTACCTCGTCAAGAAAAGCTCATTGCGCAAAATAGGAGATGTAACAATTCGGGCACTAGCAACACCAATTACGGTAACCATTGATGGTGTCATGATCTGTTCTTACTTGTTCGTTGTCTGCGGTGGGCTGAAAATGTTTGAGACGCGGCAGTAATAAATAATTAAAGACAACCCCAACAAGGCCATGAACGTACGGCTTCGCCGCCGCTCATGGCCGCTGTTAGCAAATTGATTATGGATACAGATAAGGCCAAAGAAATTATCGGGAAAGAACAGGAAACGTTTTGGCTCTGGGGGCGGCAGGTTTCCGATACTGAGCTTTTGCGAAAACGTGAAAGATTGTTCAGCGGTTTAACGATGGGATTTGCAATTGCTTGTATGCCAGTGGCCATCTTTGGTGGAGTTTTCCACCTTGGAGGGATAGGACAGCTACTGCTAGTGATTGGGCTAGTGGTGGCCGCACGTCAATGTAGTACTCGGGCGAATAATTGCAGGGATGCGAGATATTTTCTCGAATTGTCCCATGATCGCGGAACCCCTGCCAGCAATACATGAACAATGCTAACCACGGTCTTCTGGGTACGCCGCTGGCGCGTCGCCCCAGAGACCGAACGTTCGCAACCATGAATACAATGAATAGAAGGATTATAAGATTCATCATTGTGCTTTTTGGAATGACTATTTTGTCGTCCATTGTCTGGCAATACGTCGGCGATCAACTGTACGATTGCACTGACGATAACATGACTGGCTTTTTGAGGCCGGGGGGCTGGGTTCACAGATTCGGCGGTCGCGAGGTCGTCGCTGTTCCGAAGATTGCTCACGATCACTCTATGAGCGAACCGGATACAATCAAAGAGGGATGGAGCATTGGCAGGTTGTGGGTACTTTGGCTATCGTTCTGCCTCGTGTCGGCGGGCATCAGCTTGTTAGCGGCGTGGGCACCATGGGCACAAGGATGTGACAGGAAGAACGAGAAAATAACAGAGGCTGATAAATTGTGCGAACAAGCAAATTCTGCCTATCGCCGCTAGCGCGGCTCAGGCAGATTTGCGCCGTTGGGCTAATAAAGATGGATACGAAAATATATTTCACATTAATGAAAGTGCTGATCGCCATCACTGCATTAACGCTCGTGTCATGTCAAAAGAAACGAGAGGGATTCATTCCTAGCGTTGCTGTGCCCATAGTAAAATCCGTAGTTTGCCAAGATTATTGGTTGCCTCGAATATGTCTTTCCATAGATATGACTGGAAACCTTCTGCTATCTGGAAAAGAACTAATCAGTCCGGGAAAATTCGACGGTATTGTGGCAGCGCAATTAAGCGGAAGTAAGTCGTGCAACTTTCTTTTAGAGGTGGACACGAACGCCCCTCTCACCAAGGTATGGTCTACGCTAGACACGTGGCGAAAACATGGTGGATACAAGGTGAGTTTCGTTGTCACAGACGGCGAAGGAGGGTTTGGTGCCATCAACTGTCTGCTTCCAGTGAAAGAAGGGGGCGCATCAACCAATGGCCCACTTGTCATGAAGCACGACGCGCAACCTGCCTTCACCATTCGAGTCGAGAATGACTGTCTCCTTCTGAATGATGAAGTGGTAACTCCTGACATGCTCTCTGCACGATTAAAAAAGCTCAGGCAAGAAACATCCAAAGAGGATAAAATCATTCTGGTCATCTCATCGCAAGGTGCAACAATCACGAATTTCGTAAAGGTGTTGGTGTTGTTCTGGGAGACAGGTAGACCAGGTTTACTCTGCGCAATGGAAGAAAGTTAGGCCCAACCAGCGGATTCATGCGATTCTCAACCCTGCGGGTTTCGAACGCATGATCCGAGTCGTTGGGATAGATATGAAACAGATAAGACAACTCAAACACGCGGCTGCAATCCTGCTAATAATGGGCATGCTCGGATGTTCCAGTCGACAGGCAACGCCATTTGCAGTGTGCACCTATGGCTGGCAACTGATCGACACATCGCAGCGCAATGCCTTTGTGATTGCGCCTTCTAACGGCGAAGACTGTGCTCTTACTATTGGATGTTTCCAATCGACAAATGTGGTGTCACGCGAGCAACTGTATAGGTTGTCGTTTGTAGCAACACCGTCGAATATTACAAGGCATGTGGTTTCATGCGGCGACTTTTCCGGATATGCAGCGAGTTATACTAACGACGATACACACTGGGACGCATGGTGGATTGCGTGTTCAAATGCGCATCTATACATCACGTTCAACTCCACACTGCCTCCATCTACCAATGACCTGGCAACTGCTCGTCGGATTGTAAACAGTCTAATATGGAGACGATCCCAACAAGCTTCTGCTGGCGACGTCGCTACCCGCCCCGCGCCAGACAAGTGACGTTCGGCGCACAACATGAAGAACACAGTTCTGATACTGGCCACGGGAATAATGGCAACAGGATGCTCACTTGATGACACCGACATTAACGCAGCTTGCACACCTCCCTTTGCTGTGCGGATCTACGATGGCGGCAGGCCCGCAGGGACCTTGATGATCACGAACGATGTTCAACTCACTGGTGACATTCAGACTTGGCTGAAAAGCAATCCGAAAGGATGGAGGACCTCGTACGTAACGTATGTACCCGGAATCGAGATCAGGAATGATTCCATGACCTTGAACTTCAGCGGCGAGTGGGCTATCCTAAACTCGAAGGGTCTGGGGAAGCAGGTCATCAAGAAAGTGGACACTGCGGAAATCAAGTTCCTCAAAGCAATCAAAGACAAGGCCGAACCAAACATTGGTGGCGATTCGCTACCGCTCACGCCACAACGTTGACGTTGGACATAATCTCAATGAAGAAATGGATAATAGGAATAATTGTGCTGCTGACGCTTGGTATCTCATGCGGAGGGTGGCATGTCGCTGCGCAGTGGTGGATGTTACGAAAGGTTTTTCAGCATCCTGAGGCAAGACATCGCGCCTCGATTATCCCAACAGAGATAGATCTTTCCTCGGTTCAAGTAGCGCAGTGCGTGACCTGCTCAGTCGGATATGCAGAGTTTGTTATTCCGTTCGCCGGTTCCGTTACCCTTAAATCATCTGGCAGTGGTCTTGTCGTCCTGGGGGAATCGGAATCCTTGTGTTTCGCGCTGCTTCCCCCGCACGATCCCTCAGCCCTCAATATGACCGCTGATAGTTTCAAAAAGGAAGTCTGTAAACTGCCTCCCGGTCATTCGCTGCGTGAACAACTGGCTAAACCCGGCGCGACATTTCTCGATCTAGACATAGCCATGGAACGTGCGCTTCCTTCGCCATATTGGAAGGCGGCATTTCAGGATCGCTCTTGTTTTACATTCAACACCATACAGCTTGCTCTAAAGGCAAGCTGCACAGGGGAAGGCATGAGCAGGGTGCACACCTTCCATACTCCTGAAATCAGAGGGCTGATTCGCATTGGCAAAAGCGCAGGGGATTCGCGTAACGCCCATGTTTCAATTGAAAACCGCCTGGGTACCCAGTCGGTGGGAATGTATTTCAGTCTTCCTTCAGGAAGAGAAGGGTCTATTAGGGATGTCCTATTGCCTGTGCTTGCGACGTTTCGATTTACCGTTGAGCATCTTGATGCAAATGATAAAATCAAAGAAAGCATTATGAAGGCTGGAATCAAACCAAGGATTGAAGAACACGAGATCAAGAATGTCCAACAAGGTCAGTCAGGCTAGAACTCACCCTGCGGGTTCGTTCAGCCTGCTGACCGCCGTTCGCAAGATGAAACGATGAACGAAATTGCAGAGATTCAAAACTGGTTTCAGTCGCAATGTGACGGAGACTGGGAACATGGATGTGGCATCAGGATTGAATCGCTGGACAATCCGGGGTGGAAAATTGAAATTGAGTTGAACGGAACAAACCTGGAGAACGCGGTTTTTATTCCTGTTGAAAGGAACGTCAGCCCTTCATTGCCGGAACGTGAAACAGACTGGTATACTTGCAAGGTTGAAGAATCCAAATTCAAGGGTTACGGTGGGCCTCAACATTTGAAGACGATCCTTAGAATGTTTCTCGAATGGCAAAAGGATTTAACTGCGAACAACACACTCGTGCCTACCGTCGCTAAACGCTCCGGCGGCACAGTGTGAGCGTTCGGGAAGGAATTATGAATAAATTGATCAATGCGGTAAAATGCATCATTGCGATAGCA
>JBAXRC010000119.1:0-6688 GCA_037131415.1 bacterium
GAATTCGAGCCTTCCGCCCTCATCATTTCAATTCTGCCTGATAACGATTTCCTGGATGATGACTTCGACTACTGCCAAAAAATGCACGGCGGCCGGATCCGTCCCTTCTTCACCGGCACCAAACCCGACTACACCCTCACCATCACCAAGCCGGGCCAGCCGTCCGGCGCCTCCAAGCTTCTGGAAGCCTTCCTGCTTCAGTTCACCTACACCGGTAACGTCATCAAGCACTTCAAGGAACTCTCCCGCCACCGGCAGGTGACCGTCGCCGCGGACTATGCCGGATACTTCGACTATACCCCGGCGCAATGGGACAGGATGGAACATGTCCTTCAGGAATTCCGCAAGGCCGCCCCCGCCCTGCCGATCCTGGTCCTGACCATCCCCTGTGACACGGACTTCCACCGCGCCGACAAGGCAGGCCCGCCCCCGTTACCCGGCAAAATGCAGTCCCTCTGCCGTTCGCTGGACATGCAATACCTCGACCTCATGCCCGCCATCCGAAACGCCCCCGGCGGCTGGTCCTCCTGCTACCTCAAGACCGACCGCCACTGGAATGCCACAGGAAATGAAGTGGCAACCAAGGCCGTGCTGGCATCGGGGTTTTAAGGGACAATCTTCCTGCCCCCTCCCTCTTGCGCAACCAAATAAACATTGGGCTATGGGATGGAATCCCGTTGGGATTCGGGAGCGGAGACGACAGAAGGGGCGGCTACGGTTTGGTTTCAGTGTTTCGCCGCTAGGATCTCCACCAGCCCCTTGCGAATCAGCATGACGGCGATGGCGGAGAGGAGCAGGTTGAATACCTTGGACAGGGTCTTGGAGCCAGTCCGTCCCAACACCTTTGTCAAAGGATGCGCAAATAGGAATACCACTCCAGCCAGGGCAATGTTAATCACCAGGGCCGCCCCTGTGACCCATCGCCCGTGGAGTCCCGCCAGCAGGATACAGGTTGTCAGCACCGCCGGACCGGTAATCAGAGGGACCCCTATCGGCACGGCACCCATGCTCTCCGGATCGTGCCGACCCTGCTTCTTTTCCGTGAGCAGGTCACGCAATGAAAACACCAGTAACAGCAGTCCCCCGGCGACCATGAAATCGGATTCCGTGACGCCCAGGAATCCCAGAAGAACCGGGCCGAACCCCAGGAAGGCAAGCGCGACAATCGCCGCCGTCATCACCGACTGGAGAATCACCGCCCGCTGGCGAGCCGCATCCATGCCGTCGGTCAGCGAAATAAACAGCGGCAACACCCCGAACGCATCCACCGCGACAAACAGCGGCACAAAGCAAAGCCAGAATTCAGTCATGAGACAAATTCCTCATACTTCTTTTCCATCTTTTCCAGACACCTCTTCATATCGAAGTCCTGGATCCGCGCTTCGGCGTTACGGCGTAAGCACTGGACCAGTTCTGGATCAGCCAGCACCTTCAGGGTCAGGCGGGCCATGGCCTCCACATCGCCGGGGTTAAATAGGAGCGCATCCTTCCCGTCCGTCAGGATTTCCCCCTGCCCGTCCGCCGTGGAAGCCACGCAGGCGTTCCCAACGGCCATCCCTTCGAACAGGGTGCTGGGCGTACCTTCCTGGTGACTTGGGAACAGTTGCACATCGAAACACTGGATCACCTTGATCACATCCGAGCGGTAGCCCAGGAACGTGATCCGGTCGGCCATCCCGTTCTCCTTCACCCACTGGCGCAGGGTCTCCTCGTACCGGCCATTGCCAAGCACCCAGAGATAAACATCCGGCCGCTGCTTGAGGATCAACCGAAGCGCCTTGAACGCGTCAAGATGCCCCTTGTGGCTTTCCAGCCGCCCCACAACGCCTAGAATCTTGTCCTCCGGCCCGCGTCCCTGTTCCTTGCGGAAGGCCTGGATCCAGCCGGGGTCGCCCTTGTGAATCTGCTCCAGGGGAATGCCGCTGTACAGGGTTTCAACGAGGGCCGCCGGAATATGGCGCTTCTCAATGGTAAACTGCCGGGTGGACTCGGACACGGCATAGGCATATCGCGTGAAATGACCCAGAACCCATTCCACCGGGCGCTGATACAGGGGCACGGTTCCATAGTTGCAGTGCTCGTGGACAATCACCGGTTTGCGGAGCAGGAGCCCGGCAATACGTCCCCAGGTGGAGGCGCCATAGCCGTGCAGATGCAGGATATCGATTTTCTCGCGGCGGATCAGCCGGATGAGCGAGGACAGGTTTCGGGGATCCATTTTGCCGTACCCGAGATACAGGGGCGCGATGCCCGCCGCCTTCAGGCGCTGATCGGCCAATTCACTCGCTCCCTTGCGGCTGCACAGCAGGACACGGAACCGGCTCTTGTCATAGGCAGGAACCCAGAGCTCGAACAGGCGCGAGACGCCATGAAAGGCCACCTGCCGGTCGCCGAAATGTTCGCAAAGATGAAGAACTGTGATCATGTTCGTCCGTGGCCCAAGCGCATTTCGCTTGTTGCTAAAAGCTGAAATCGATATCTTTCCCCGAAACCAAAGCAATTTGATGGATAATAAAGTCTCCGGGATCTTATATCAATGAAGTGTTTGTTTGTTTATAAAACGGCCTCGCTCGACATCACGGATCCCATGGGCATCATGTGCCTGATCGCCAACGTCAAGAAACACGGGCACGAGTCGGATCTGTTCCTGACCAATCTGGAGCCAAACCTGTTCAAGGCTGTTGAGGACTACAAGCCCGATGTCATCGGCTTCTCCGTGACCAGCGGTTCCGAGCCCTACTACCTCGAACTCATCCGGCGGCTCCGCAAGCACGCGAAGTTCATTTCGATCCTGGGCGGTCCCCACCCCACCTTCTTTCCCGAGATCATTGACGAACCCGAAGTGGATATCATCTGCCGCGGCGAGGGGGATGAGGCCATCGTGAACCTTCTGAACGCCCTCCGGGATGGCAAGGATATCACCACCATCCCGAACCTCTGGATGAAGAAGGACGGACAGGTCATCAAGAACCCCATTGTCCCACTGATCCACGCACTGGACAGTCTCCCCTTCCCGGACCGGGACTCGTTCCTGAAATACTATGCCTACGCCCACAGCAGCGTGAAGCATTTCCTCGCCGGCCGCGGCTGCCCCTATGACTGCACCTACTGCTTCAACCGGAAGCTGAAGAAAATGTACCGCGAGGAGGCGGGCGAGACCCAGTACTGCCGCCTGCGCAGCGTGGAGAATGTCGTCCAGGAACTTGAGGAGGTTCGAAAAAAATATCCCCTCAAGATCGTCTATTTCCATGACGACCTGTTCATCATGAACCGGGTCTGGCTCAAGGAATTCGCGGAGGTCTACAGCAAGCGCGTGGGCCTGCCCATGATCTGCTATGTCCGGGCCAACCTGGTGAACGAGGAAGTCGTCCAGTCGCTCAAGAAGGCCAACTGCATTACTATTGCCATGGGCGTGGAAAGCGGCAACGAGGGGCTCCGCAAGCTGGTCCTGAAGCGCGACATGACGAATGCCAAAATCATCGAGGCGGCCGACCTGTTCCACAAATACGGCATCTCGATCATGACGCAGAACATGGTCGGACTTCCGGACGAGACCATTGAAAATGCCTACGAGACGATCCAGGTGAACGCCCGGGTGAAGCCGGCCTATGCGTGGGCCTCGATCTTCCAGCCCTACCCCCGCACCGAGCTCTATCACTATTGCATCGAGAAGGGCTACCTCGATCCGACCCATAAGCAGCATGAGTCCTACCAGGTGGAGTCGCCGATCAACAAGGGAAAGACCAAGCGCGAGTTCGAGAACCTGCACAAGTTCTTTTCCCTGTGCATCGAGTTCCCGTCCCTGATCCCGCTGTCCCGCCGCCTGATCAAGTGGCCGGGCAACATCCTCTTCAACCTGATTTACCGGGGCTTCAAGGGCTATACCCACATTTTCAGGCTGAAGATGAGCAGCGGCGAATTCGGTTTCTTCGTTTATCTCTGGGGCATCATGCTCTACAAGATCCGCCGCTCCATGGGCCGGACTTATTAAGAGCGCCAGTGTCCGGGGAATATCCGGTCCTTAGCAAATGGGTTCTGTTCAGAAATCTTTCTGAACACTGAAACCCGAACACTGAATACTCGCCCTACTCCCGGTTCTTTATCACCCGGGCGGGAAGGCCGACGGCAACGGTCTTGGGGGGGAGGTTCCCGGTCACCACGGCGCCGGCGCCGACAATGGCTCCCTCGCCGACGGAACAGCCGTCCTGAACGATCACCCCGGCGCCAATCCAGGCCTCGTTGCCAATGGAAATCCCCTTGGCGGTCCGCTTCTGTTCCATGACCGAGGCATCGGATTTCGAGAAGTCGTGGCCACCCCCGACAATGTAGCTGTAGGCGGCGACCAAAACCTTGCGCCCGATCACCACCCGGTTCGAGGACGCAATGTCACAATTGAACCCGATGTTCACATCGTCTTCAATGACGATGTCGCCGTTCTTGCAATGGAGGATGGTGTTGCGCCCGATGAACACGCCGGAACCGATGGTGATCCCGGCATTCGATTCACCCTTGGCGTCGAGCAGGCAGTTGTCGTCGATCACCACATTGTCACCGATGGTGATTTTCTTGGGGTGCCGCAAAACCACATTGGCGCCAAACACCACGTTCCGGCCGCACTTCCCGAGCAACCTCGGATACAGAACCTTGCGCAAGGCCAGCCCCAGCGCCCCCGGCGTGGTGGAACAAAGCAGGATGATCACCTCGTATTTCATGAGCGACAGCCAGCTTCCCCGCCCGATCACCAAGGCCAGGTATTTCCGCATCGGGGATTCATGGCTGTTCACCAGTTGCTGCTGAATGTCGAGAATCTGGCGTGGCTCTGTCATAGCCGTGGATACTGGCAATCTCGGAGCCCTCCGTCAAGCGTCGGGAGACTATCTCTTCCGGATCACCAGCGATACCGCGAAGAAGCCGCAGGCCCACAGGACGATGGTGGCTCCGGTGGCGGTGTTCCAGTAGTAGGAGCTGATGAGCCCCAAAACCCCCGACAGCAAACTGATCACCACCGCACCCAGCACATACCGCCGGGTGTTGCCTGCCAGATTCCGTGATGTCGCCGCCGGCAGGATCAGCATGGAGTTGATCACCAGCAGCCCCACCCACGGAATGCTCACGGCCACCACCACGGCCACCAGCACCGAGAAGACCACCTCCAGCACACCCGCCGGCAACCCGCGACTGGAAGCCAGGGACCGGTTCAGGCTGACAAAGAAAAAGGCATTGAACAGGAACGTCCACAGGATCATCACGATCAGCGCCAGCCCTGAGAGCAGGCCGAGCTCTTTTGAAGTAATGGTCAGGATGTCGCCGATCAGATAACTCGAATACCGGGCAAACCCGCCCCCGCGCGACAGGAGCACCACGCCCAGCGCCACGACAAAGGCCATGACCAGCGCAATGCTGGTATCCGTCGGGACCGTACTGTACCGGCGCAACAGGAACATCGCCACCGCCAGCAGCACCGCGAACCCGACAATCGTCACGGTCGGATCCGCGAGTCCCAGTAACGCGCCCAGGGCCAGTCCCGTCAACGCCGAATGTCCCATGGCTTCGGAAAAGAACGCCATCTGGTTGTTGATCACCAGGCACCCCAGCAGGGCCAGCAGGGGACAGACAAGCAGGACGGCCAGCAGCGCGCAGTGCATGAAATCGTACTGGGCCCATTCGAAGGGGAGATTCATCAAGAGGGAATGCAACAGGCTCATAGCGCCCCCTCCATAGGAAGGGCGCATTGCTCGTGCTCCAGTTCCCGGGGAACCGGCCGGCGTCCTGCGATCTCCTGCTCCGTGAACCCGAACCCAAAGGTCTGGCGGATCAGCGGATTCAACAGGACCTCGCGGGGTGGTCCATCGCACAAAACCGTCCGGTTCAACAGGATCATGCGGTCGGCAAATTGCGCCGCCGACGTCAGGTCATGCGACACCAGCAGGATGGAAAGGTCATATTCCGTCCGCATCTGCGAAACGGTCTGGTAAAACCGCTCCATCCCGCCCTGGTCGAGGGCCGCCACCGGCTCATCGAGCAACAGCAGTTCCGGAATCGGCGAAAGGGCCAGCGCCAGAAGCACCCGCTGAAGCTGGCCAACGGAGATCTCCGAAATCCGGCGGGTGAGCAGCGCCTCTGCGTCCACCAACGCCAGTTTTTCAAGGGCTTCGTTCCGTACGGCCTTCCGGGTTCCCACCCAGAGCGGCCATCGTGTCAGCGCGCCCGCAAACAGGTCCAGAACCGTGGTGGGCGAAGTGCGGTCCAGTTCGAGCTTCTGGGGAACATACCCGATCCGCAGCGGGGTGGTATTCTCGATGCTTCCGCGATGAATGAAGCGGAGCGTTCCCGTATGCGGCAATTCCCCCACCATGGCCCGCAACAGCGTGGTCTTTCCTGCTCCATTGGGCCCGATCAGGGACGTTAATTCGCCGCAGTGCATGTGGAGGCCGATTCCCTCAAGCACCGACCGCCCCCTCAGTGTGACCCCGAAATCCACCAGCCTCGTGCAGCACTCCCCGCAGGACCTTATGGAGCCGGAACCATTCATGGTGTGTTCGTCATCAGAAAGGAAACAAGGCCGGCCACAGCCAGAATGAGGCCGATCACGATAAGCATCCGCCTGCGGTTGCCCGGGCGCCTCCCTTGGCTCCTCTCGTCCTCCGCCGGCGTCCTGTCCCGCATATAATCCCGATCATAGAGTCCC
>JBAXRC010000120.1:0-6620 GCA_037131415.1 bacterium
CAGCGACCACGGGTGGCAACCGGCTTGAGCGGAAATTCCGCAACGGATAATACGACTACTTCACCTCGCGGAATGGAGTGCCGCTCGGCTTCGGGAATGATAGCCGGCTCAGTTGCTGTGGCAATCCGATTCACATAATCACGCAACGCCTCTTTGCCAAACCTTTGCCGGACCGGTTCACCGGAATCTGAAACGCCGATCATGATTTTGCCGCCCCGCGTATTTGCAAAAGCAACGGCAGTTTCAATCACGTCTGTGTTGAAACTCTCCTTGAATTCCAGCGTTTCTGACTCGCCGGTGGTTGGGATAGTAAAGATTGCCATGTGCTTCACAATACTAAGTCTGGTTTAGATCCTCAACTGCTTATCTAGCGATTCTCATTATGGCCGCCTGACTGGTGCCGAAGGCGACGGCGCGCCGCCCTCCAGGATTGGAGGGTCGCGCTCTGTCGCGACCACAGACGGTTTAGGGTTAGACCTGGAGACGTGATGGTTTGAAGTGGTTCATGGTATTTCAACCAACCTCTCGCGTCTCACACCACACATCTCACATCTTACATCTCACTCCTCACACCTCACTCCTCACACCTCCCAACCTCTGTTCTTTCACATGAGGCGTCTTGAGCTCGTCATAGGCCCTGGTGCCTTTGGCCAGATCCGGGGGCAAAGGCGCATCCTCGTCGAGATCCAGACAGCGGAGGAAGTGGGTGGTTGATGGTTGATGGTTGATGGTTGATGGTTGGGGGGAGGGGGGAGTTGTTGGTTGTTGGTTGTTGGTTGTTGGTTGTGGGGAATTCGATAAACGGCCAACGACTAACGGCGAACGATTAACGATTGACGACGAACGATCTTCCGTGAGCTGATAACGCAAGCCGGACTCGGGGCAGGTGAAGATAGTTGGTTGTTGGTTGTTGGTTGTTGGTTGTTGGGAATTCGACGAACGATCAACGACGAACGACGAACGATCAACGACTGACGACGAACGACCAACGACTGACGGCGAACAATCAACGACAAACGACTCACGACTCAACACATGGCCGTGGCGGCTCATCCACCCTTTTTGGCGGGCGGGATTGCCTACCATGAGGGCATAGTCGGGGACATCCTTGGACACGACGCTGCCGGCGGCAATGAAACAGTAGCGGCCCAGCGTCACCCCACAGACGATCGTGGCGTTCGCGCCAACCGTGGCCCCGCGACGTATCACGGTTTTCTCGTAGAGGTCGTGCCGGTTGATCTGGCTGCGGGGATTGGTGACGTTGGTCAGAACACAGGACGGCCCCAGGAAGACGTCGTCCTCAATCGTGGTTCCCGTATAGATCGAGACGTTGTTCTGAACCTTGACGTTGTTGCCGATGACAACCCCACCAGCCACATTGACATTCTGCCCGAAGACGCAATTCTCCCCAATCCGGGCCCCAGCCAGAATATGACTAAAGTGCCAGATCTTTGTTCCCGCGCCGATAATGGCTCCATCATCGACATAAGAGGACTCGTGAGAGAAGTAGTTGGGAGTGGATTTATTGTTCATGGTTGGGACTGGTTAGGCAATGTAGACACATTTTCGTTCACTTTCTAGCACCCTGAAGTATCGCCGAAAAGAGGGACTTCACCACTGATCTTCACTAATTTCCACTAATCCGGAATTTGAACAGAAGCACGCGAAGCTCGCAAAGGGTCCTTCGGCGGAACAGGGCGGAAAAGAGAATGTTTCACGATTTTTGCAGCATCCCGCCAGAGCGGGATCCAGCAAAAATCGCGAAACGCCCTTCCGGGAGGAATTAAGAAAAAGTATTGAGGCGCGAAGCACAGATGGAGTTTCTTCATTTATTCTCTGGAAGAGTCGTTGCGGAATTTTCGGCTCGGGTACTCCCGAACGAAAATGCCGCAACATTCTCTCTCTGCCCGGTTTGGTAATTATTCTACCGAAGGACCCTTTGCGACCTTCGCGTGCTTCTGTTTAAACTCTTCTCCGGCCTGCCCTGCGTAGCCTCGACGAAGCTGGGATTAGCGCGAATCAGTGTAGATCAGTGGTGAAGTCCTTCTTCTAATACGACAGCATTTCCATCAGCCGTATTCCTGAGAGGATGTCCTTGCGGGAGGGGAACATGTCCCAGCGGTTCTCGACTATGTATTGGTAGAGGGTGTCGTGGCCTTTTCCGTAAACATGGTCGATGGTGAAGTCGATGCCGGGCTTTGCCAGCCCCTCGACATCCCAGAACTCGATGGTGTTCAGGTTCGTGCCGGCCAGCCGGATGGTCCCCTTCTCGGCGATCAGGGTGAACTCGGTCCGGTAGTTTGTGCGGTAGGTGCTGACCGTTGCGTTGATGGTGCCGACCACCCCGCTCTGGAAGTTCATCGCCGCGGAAACCGAATCATACACCTCAAACCCGCGCAGGCTCCCGCCAATCCCCTTGTGCTCAACAACTTCGCCAAAGAAGTAGTGCACCATGTCTACATAGTGGCTCGCCTGCGTGTACAAGACTCCCCCATCCAGCTCGCGGGTCCCGTGCCAGTCGATCTTGAAGTAGTCGTCGTTCCGATTCCAAAGGACATTGCAGATGAATTGATGGATCTTCCCCAGGCGCCCGCTGTCTATCAGGCTTTTTATGTGGGCCACAAGCGGGTTGTAGCGGTTCTGATACACCGGCAACAGGGTTTTGCCGGCCCTGTCGATGCGCCCGAAAAGCTCGTAGGCTTCCCTCAAGGTCAGCGAAAGCGGCTTCTCGCAGAGGATGTAGGGGGTGTCCGTGCATTCCGCAATCTCAGCGGCATGCTGTGGATGAAGTCCCGACGGGGTCAACACCGCCGCCACATCCATTCCCTTGATCTTGCGGTAGTCGGTCACATACGGCACACCCAGCCGGGCCGCCGCCGCCTTGGCCTTGGCCTCATTCGTGTCGCATACCATGGCAATCTGAATGCCGGGATTGACCCCGATCGCCTCGATGTGACGATCCATGATCCGGCCGCAGCCGACGAGGACGGTTTTCAAGTGGTTGATGGTTGATGGTTTATGGTTCATGGTTTATGGAGGGGCTAGGCAATGTTGACACATTTTCGTTAGCTAATTATGACTTACAAGTATCTTCGAAAAGAGGGACTTCACCATTAATCTTCACTGATTTCTACTAATCCCTGCTTCGCCAAGGCTACTCAGGGCAGGCCGGAGAAGAGTTTGAACAGAAGCACACGAAGCTCGCAAAGGGTCCTTCGGCAGAACTATTACTAAATAGGGCAGAGAGAATGTTGCGGCATTTTCGTTCGGGAGTACCCGAGCCGAAAATTCCGCAACGGCTCTTCCCGAGAATAAATATAAAGACTCCAACTGTGCTTCGCGCCTCAAAACTTATCCTTAATTCCTCTCGGAAGGGCGTTTCACGTTTTTTTGCTGGATCCCGCTCTAGCGGGATGCTGCAAAAAACGTGAAACATTTTCTTCTTTGCGAACTTCGCGAGCTTCTGTTCAATTTCTTTTTCTAATTAGTGCGAATCAGTGCAGATTAGTGGTGAAGCACCTCTTCTATGCGGTTCTTTCGAGTGGTAAATCTTAACCCAATATATGCTTCGTTACGGAGTCTTGTTCACTTTCGGTCAGGAAGGGATGCATGGGGAGGCTCAGGACTTCGCGTGAGGCTTGCTCGGAGACGGGAAAGTCGCCGAACTTGTAGCCGCTGGAGGCAAAGGCGGGTTGTTCATGCAGACATTTGGGATAGTACACCGCCGTGGGAATCCCCGCCTCCTTGAGCTTGGCGCCCAGGGCATCCCGGTTTGGAGCCCGGATCGTGTATTGGGCGTAGACATGGGTGTTGCCGGGCATCACTTCAGGAACGGCCACTTTGCCGCGAAGCAGATGCGTGTAGCGGGCACCGATCTCATTGCGCCGCATCACTTCCCACTCGAAGTGCGGCAATTTGGCCAGAAGAACGGCCGCCTGCAGGGTGTCGAGCCTTCCGTTCATGCCGATCAGGGGGTGGTGATGCCGCTGAAGCCCGCCATGCGAGCGGATGGTGCGCATCGTCACCGCCAGGGCATCGTCATCGGTAAACAAGGCCCCGCCATCGCCGAAGCAGCCCAAAGGCTTGGCCGGAAAGAAGCTGGTGCTGGCAATGGAGGTTACCCCGCAACTGCGGCGCCCGTTGCGGGTCGCCCCGAAACTCTGTGAAACAGGGACAACCAGTCCCTATCTTGCGTTTACTGACAGAAAATGGTGTCACGGGGTGGTTCGCCCGTATGAATTCTGCCATTGCAAGGTCCTGGGCAACATCAATATCTATCGACCGCTCAGACGGCATGAGATACCCCCGGGTTTCTGAAGTCCAGAATCCGCTTTGCAGAATCTGAGAAGGGGAGGCCACGTAGACCGCTCCGTTGGGTCGATAGGAATGTCGGGCTTGCTGCCGCTGATGCCCCCCCCGATCCCGACATAATCTTGAGCAGACGACCTTTTGAGTCCATGTCGAAATACCATTCCAAAGGGTGTTCAGCCTGGCATATAGACACAACAGGAGCACCTGTTTCCTGAAATAGGTTCAGCGACCCTAAAATATCTTCTGATTCCGTTAGCGGGCTCGTCGGCTGAAGTAGAGCAACCGCATCGAATTGCCCACCAAGCGCCAATAGCGCGTGCTTAACAACATCAATTGACTGAGCACTGTCCGTGGCTAAGACCGCTGGCCGACTGAAAGGCACTTCTGCGCCCCACCGACGGGCAGCGTCAGCGATGGCGGGATCATCCGTTGAGCAAACCACTCGGGATCCGGCGTGAGAAAGGGAAGCCTGACATGCCGTACTTACGACGTGCCCGACCAGTGGAATCCCCGCAAGGCATGCCAGATTCTTACCCGGGAACCCCTTTGACCCCCCCCTGGCTGGAATTACAAACAAGATTTTCATGGAGTTACCTCAGTAAAGTATTTTCATTGGGGCAGAGACAGTCAGGATCAGATCTAAATACTAGATTTTGATGGTTGATGGAATCCAATAAACGATCAACTTCTGATGACTCACAACAAACGACCAACGATTCACGACACACTCCGTGCCTGTGAATTATGCAGCGCGTTATATGCTGCTTTATGCCTGAAATGATTCAAACCATAATTTTACCGTTTTTCGACTAATTATCGAGATTGGAGTGGTTGATGGTTGGTCGTTGATTGTTAAATGGTTCATGGGAATTCGATTAACGACTCAACAGCCACTTCCAGACTGGCACAATGGGAATGCCTGCCTCTTCGCCTTCATCCATCCAAGTTACAACGGTGCAGGATGCCCCAGGCAATTCTGGCACCATGGCCTTCAGCGCCCGAATCTCGCGCTCACGGGTCTGGGACTGTTCCATGGACCAACATGCCTGAACTAAGTGCGGCCGACCTCCTTGTGTGTAAATGAAATCAACCTCGTGACCGCTTTCCGTGAGCCCGTACGACACTGGAAATCCCTTGGAACGAAGTGCTAAAAAAACAAGGTTCTCGAGCCGCGCACCCCGGTCAGGCGTCTGCCCAACCGAAAAAGCACTCTGTAATCCAGTGTCCGCAAGGTAAACCTTCCGGGGATTTACTCGGCGGCGCTGTGCGGACCGGGCGTACAGTTCAACCGGAAACACAAGATAAGCATCCTCCAGATACCCCAATAGGAGATGCAAGGTGTCCCGAGTACAGGCCATGCCTTCAGCCTTCAGCTGGCCGTAAAACCGGGTCACACTAAAACCCGTCGCGGGATTCTGTAGCAAGTGCCGGGCCAATGCCCGCAAAACCGGTACATTGGTCACGTGATGACGCTCAATGATATCCCTCAGCAAAACCACATCCACGTAGTTTTGCAGAACCTCATGCCGCATTTCCGGTGCCATGTCTTGTACTGCGGGAAATCCTCCGCCAAGAAGATAGGAATCCATCGCCTGCATGACTCTCGAACGAGTCACGGCACCAAAATTGCCGCCCGAAGGCATTGAAAGGTCATGAAATCTTCCGAACTCCGGAAAATCCAAGGGGAAGACTTCGGTCGTCAAGGCTCGTCCGCGCAGGCAGGTCGCAATCTCCTTGCTCAATAGTTTTGCGGACGAACCCGTAATCGTGATGCGTACATTTTCACTGTCCAGCAGGCGCCGCACAAACTTTTCCCAACCCGGCACATTCTGGATTTCATCAAAAAAGAAGTGACACTCTTTTTCGCGATTGGCCGGGTTCCTCGCGTAGTAGAATTCTGTCAGCCATTGGAGTTGTTCGGCTGACAGTCCTGTCAGCCGGTCATCTTCAAAATTCAAATACAGGATGCGATCCCGTGACGTCCCTTGCTCCACCAGGTCGCACATTTTCTGGAAACAAAGCCAGGTCTTGCCTGTCCTCCGCATCCCGACTAGCACGGAAACCATGTCGCGGTGTGATTTTACCACCACATCACGGCGCTTCGGCACCGGCCAGTTCCTCGATAGGGCATCATCTACAACTTGTTGGAGCCGTTCTTTCATGCGTTTAATAGTAGACTTTACAGAGGGCTAATAGCAACAAAATATAGACTTATAAGGATGATACTTTTCGGAAGGCAATTGTGGGTTGTGAAATGGTTCATGGTTGATGGTTGGGAGTGGTTGATCGTTGATGGTTCATGGTTGATG
>JBAXRC010000121.1:0-6588 GCA_037131415.1 bacterium
CCACCTTTCCGCCTGTCCCTTCCTTCTTCCCGAAGATGCGGGCGGGGATGACACGGGTATCATTCAACACCAGGCAGTCAGCCGGCTTGAGGAACCGGGGCAAATCCCGGACGAAATGATGGGTCAAGGTCCCCGCCGCCCGATCCACCACCATCATGCGGGCGGACTCACGGTCTTCCTTCGGCTCCTGGGCAATCAACCCGGGCGGCAGTTCAAACTCAAAGTCGGATGTCTTCAGCATATTATTCACCGATAATCTTGACCAAAGCGCGCTTCCGCCGCTTGCCATCGAACTCGCCATAGAAAATCTGTTCCCACGGACCAAGGTCAAGTTTGCCTTCAGTCACCGCCACCACCACTTCCCGTCCCATGACCTGACGCTTGAGGTGGGCATCAGCATTGTCCTCATACCCGTTGTGGGCATACTGTGAATGGGGTTTCTCAGGCGCGAGGTTCTCCAGCCACTTCTCGAAATCGGCATGCAATCCGGAT
Organism: bacterium; assembly: GCA_037131415.1. Classification (GTDB taxonomy): domain Bacteria; phylum Verrucomicrobiota; class Kiritimatiellia; order CAIKKV01; family CAITUY01; genus JAABPW01. The sequence goes on from JBAXRC010000121.1 coordinate 493, forward strand.
TCATTGTCGTTGATGAAGACGCTGGCCGTGATGTGCATGGCATTGACCAGCACGAGTCCCTCGCGGATCCCGCTGGCCACCAGGGCCTCTTCCACTTGCGATGTCATATTGACATAGGCACGGCGAGTCGGCGTATTGAACCACAATTCCTTCCTGAAACTTTTCATGGATTCCATCCTTTCCAGCCATGGCACTCGACTTCCGCCCTCTCCCGGCGTATTCTGCAAGCCGTCTCCATGAATAGATACCTGCGAACCATTATACTTATTCTGAGCCTTTTGACCATAATTGGTCTTGGGTTGTGCTGGGGCTTCCGGTTTGAAATCCATTATTACCGGAACCGGGCCCTGCTCGACGCCGCTGCGGCCCGTTACCAGGTTCCCCCGGCGCTGGTTGCCTCGCTGATCTGGCAGGAAACCCGATTCAACCCCACCTGCCGCGGAAAAGCAGGAGAAATCGGCCTGATGCAAATCATGCCGCAAAGCGCCGCGGAATGGGCGAAAGCCGAACACATTGCCGGATTCGACCCCCACTCCCTCTTTGATCCCGGCACCAATATGCTCGCCGGAACCTGGTACCTGGCGCGCGCCCTGACCCGATGGAGCGCCCAAACCGACCCGGTTCCCTACGCCCTGGCGGAATATAATGCGGGCCGCTCGAATGTCATCCGCTGGGAACGTAATACGGCACAGCGGCCGGGAATGTTCACGGAGTCAATCAGTTATCCGGGAACTCGTAGCTATGTGCGGAACATCCTGCTAAATTACCGGACCTTTGGAAAACCGTGGGAAAGATGGTAAGGAAGTCAATGGATCACTGGCGGGAAATCCCCGCCGTCTTGCCCGGAAGGTGATGGAGTTATAAATGTCATTTATCGATATTGTGTTTCATGTGTCGGCGTTCGCTTCAACAGTCATCATCTGCCTGCTCGTCACCTATCAGCTGATTTTCACCGCGGCCGGTTATGTGCTCCACCGCCGTTCAGGCCGTCAGCGTGAAAGATTACTGCAGGCGTATCAGGTCCTGCCGCCGGTCACCGTCCTGATCCCCGCCCATAATGAGGGAAAAGTCATCGCCGAAACCGTGCACAGTCTTCTGGAGCAGGACTATCCTCCCGACAAATTATCGCTGCTGGTCATCGACGATGCCTCTACCGACGACACGCCAGGCATCCTTGACGCGCTCTGCTCAAAGCACCCGCAAGTCCGCGTGTTGCACCGCCTTAAGCACGAAGGCGGAAACGGGAAAAGTGCAGCGCTGAACGCCGCCCTTCCCTTGGTTCACGACGACTATATTGCCATATTTGACGCCGACAACCGCCCCGAACCCGGCGCCATCCGGCATCTGGTCGCCCAATTGCTGGACGTTCCCACCCTGAGCGCCGCCGTCGGGAAATTCCGCACCGGCAACAAATACCGGAACCTGCTCACCCGGAGCATCAACCTGGAAGGCCTGCTTTTCCAGAACATTGTACAATCCGGGCGCTGGCTGCTGTTCGGGATCGCCTCCCTCACGGGAACCAATTACGTCATCCGGCGTGATGTACTGACACAACTCGGCGGCTGGGATGAAAAGGCTCTTACGGAGGACACCGAACTCAGCGTTCGGATATACCAGGCGGGGCACCGGATTGCGTTTGTGCCCTACGCGTCCTCATGGGAACAGGAGCCTGAAACCGCGGTGGTCTGGCTTAAGCAACGCACCCGCTGGGCACGGGGAAACCACTATGCCGTACTTAAGCTCCTCCGGAATTTTAATTCCGGCGGATCCAAGCTGATTTCCCTTGAGATGCTTTTTTCCCTGGGCGTGCCCTATCTATTCCTGGCCGGGATCATCACTTGCCACCTTACCGGAGCCCTGATGTTACTCAACCCCTCACTGGCTCAGGGCTTGATCCTCCCGGGGCATTTCTGGATTGCTCCCCTGGTGTTATTCGTCGTCGAACTGCTCCTGGCCCTAAGTTATGATCGGGAAACATCGCCATCCAACCTGGCTATCGGTGTGTTGATGTTCTTTTTCTATAGTTATGCGTGGCTCATTGTGATCACACGTGCCCTGCACCTTGACATCATCCATAGAAAGAAGCCCGTCTGGGACAAAACCATACGTTTTGACTCAGCGATTGAAGGTTGGAAACCCATATCCAGGCGCTTCGCCGAGGACGGGCCGTCATCCGAACCTGAACCCATTCCGGATTGAACCTGTCAGCCGCCCAGGCTGTACAGGTAACGTTCCGTCTCCAAGGCGGCCATGCAACCCGATCCCGCCGCCGTGACAGCCTGGCGGTAGTGTGAATCCTGTACATCGCCGCAGGCATAAACCCCGGCGATATCGGTCACAGTATGGCGGGTCACCAGGTAACCCGACTCATCCATGGGCAGAAGCCCTTTGAACGGACGGGTGTTCGGCTCATGCCCGATGGCGGCAAACATCGCCATCACCGGGATTTCCGTCAGGGCGCCGGTTTTGGCATTCCTCAGGCGCAGGCCGGTCACCTCGTTCCGCGACACGTCCAGCACCTCGTCAACCACCGAGTCCCAGTGAATCTCGATTTTCGGGTGGGCCTTCACGCGGTCAGCCATGATCTTCGAGGCCCGGAACTCATTGCGCCGGTGGATCAGCGACACCTTGCTGGCGAACCGGGTCAGGAACAGGGCGTCTTCCATCGCCGTATCGCCCCCCCCGACCACCGCCACAGGCACATCCCGATAGAGGGCGCCGTCACAGGTCGCACAGCCCGAAACCCCGCGCCCCATGAGCTTCTGCTCGGATTCGATCCCGATATACTTGGCACGGGCTCCGGTGGCAATGATAACCGTTGTGGATTCAAGCGTCTGCCCCTCATCCAGGAACACCTTCAGCGGCGTCCCTGAAAAGTCAACCCGAACGACATCTCCCGACACATACCGGGCGCCGAACCGTTCCGCCTGCTCGCGCATCTTCATCATCAGGGCCGTGCCATCAATCCCCTCCGGGAACCCCGGAAAATTCTCAATATCGGTCGTGGTGGTGAGTTGTCCCCCGGGCTGCATGCCCTCCACGATGATTGGCTTAAGGTTGGCGCGCGCCGTGTAGATTGCGGCCGTCAAACCCGCCGGCCCGGTTCCGAGAATAACGACTTTTTCCATAAACTCCTCAAGTGTAACGAATCACTTCCTCCACGGTCGTATAGCCGTCGAGGATATTCTTGATGCCATCCTGCCGGAGCGTCCGCATGCCCAGTTCAATCGCCTTGTTTCGGATGACCAGCGTCGGCTGGCGCTGATTGATCAACTCCCTGACGGGATCGGTGATGCTCAGGTACTCATAGATTCCCTTGCGCCCCTTGTAGCCGGTGTTGTTGCACTGACCGCACCCTGTTCCGTAATAGAAGTTCTGCTCCCCCACATCTTTCCGGGTCAGCCCCAGACGCTCCAAAACCCGGTCGTCAGGAGTGTAAGCCGTCTTGCAGTTCGAGCAGACCTTGCGGACCAACCGCTGCCCGATCACTGCCTCCAGGGTTGAGGAAATGAGATACGGCTCCACTTCCATGTCAATGAGACGGGTGACAGCGCCAGCGGCATCATTGGTATGGAGCGTACTGAATACCAAGTGACCGGTAAGGGAGGCATGGATGGCGATATGCGCCGTGGTCAGGTCGCGAATTTCACCGATCATCAGGACGTCCGGATCCTGACGCAGGAAGGCGCGAAGGACCCGCTCGAACGTGTTCCCGATGGCGTCATTGACGGGCACCTGGATGATCCCGTCGATTTCATATTCAACCGGATCCTCCGCCGTCAGCAGTTTGGTCTCCGTGGTGTTGAGCCGCCGCAGCGCGGAATACAGGGTGGTGGTCTTTCCGGATCCGGTGGGACCGGTGACCACCACGATGCCATTCGGCTTGTCAATATCCAGAAGAAGCGACTGCATGATGTCGTCGGGCATGCCCAGATTGTCGATATCCAGCGACACCACACCGCGATCCAGAACGCGAAGCACCACGCTCTCGCCGAACTGGGTGGGGAGACACGAAACACGGAAATCGATCTGACGGCCGCCAATCGTCAGCTGAATGCGCCCATCCTGCGGAAGACGCCGCTCGGCGATGTTCAACCCCGACATCACCTTCAGGCGGGAAATGACCGGCAATGCCAGACGCTTGGGCGGCGGGGCCATCTCGTAGAGGGCGCCATCGACGCGGTACCGGATCTTGAATTCGTTTTCAAACGGCTCAAAATGAATATCCGAGGCACGGTCCTGAACCGCCTGGTACATCACCAGATTCACGAACCGGATGACTGGCGCCGAACCCGCTGCCTCCTCGATTCCCTTTTCATCCTCCTGACCGGCATTCAGTTCCAGGAATTTGTCAGCCTGCTCGATCTCAGACTCCAGCGCATTGAGCATGTCGTTGACCGATGTGCTGTCATCGCCGTACAACTGGTTGACATGGGCACGGACATCGTCCTCGCGGGCCAATACAACCTGGATATCCTTGCTGAGGACAAAGCCCAGCTCGTCAATGGTGCCCGGGCTCATGAGGTCGTAGGTCGCAAGCGTTACCGAATTGGCGCCCTTCTCCACGGGAACCACCATGTACATGCGCGCCACGCTGGCGGGAATGGCATGTACCACATCGGGCGGGATATCCGTGGCGGGCAGGTTGACCACATGGGTGCCGAGGCTTTCCGCAATCATCTCCAACAGGGTGTCCTGCGGGCAGATGTCCATGTTGACGACAATCTCGCGGACCGACTTGCCGCTCCGCTGGTGCTCGTCGAAAATTTCCTGGACCTGCTCCCCCGTCACCAGGCCCTGGGCTTCCAGGAGTTGGAGGATGGGATCGCTATGATGGGAATCCGGCATGCGTCATTTACCTCTTCTTCGCGCGCTGATTTTCCTCGAGTTTCAGGACCACCGATTCAGGATCCTGGGATTTCGTGATCAAATCCTCGTAGCTGATGCGGCCGGCCTGATAGAGGGCCATCAAATGGGCATCCAGGGTGATCATGCCCCACTTGGCCCCGGTCTGGATTTCCGAGGTGATCCGGTAGGTTTTGTTCTCGCGGATCAGCGCCTGGATAGCAGGCGTGGTGATCATGATTTCAAAGGCGGCGACACGGCCCGGCCCGTCGGCCCGCACCAGGAGCAACTGGGAAACCACACAGATAATGCCCGAGGCAAGCTGGGTGCGGACCTGCGACTGCTGCCCCATGGGAAACGCATCCACGATACGGTCAACGGTGCGGGCGGCACCGGTCGTGTGCAGGGTTGCAAACACCAGATGTCCGGTTTCCGCCGCCGTAATGGCCGCCGACATGGTCTCGAGATCACGCATTTCACCAACGAGAATGACGTCCGGGTCCTGGCGCAGGGCTCGCCGCAACGCCTCACTGAAAGTCTGCACATCCACCCCGATTTCCCGCTGGGTCACCACGCATTTCTTATGCTCATGGTAATATTCAATGGGATCCTCAATGGTGATGATATGCCCGTCCCGCTCATTGTTGATCAGGTCGATCATGGAGGCCAGCGTCGTGGTTTTTCCGGAACCGGTGGGACCCGTCACCAGGATCAGGCCACGCGGACGGAACAGCTGTTCCTTGACCTGGCTGGGCAATCCGATCCCATCGAGGCTGAGAAGCTTGGAGGGAATCTGGCGGAGCACCAGACCGACATTCCCCTTGGCCTTGAGCACGCTCACGCGGAAACGCGCCGCCTTGCCGTAGCCGAAACCGAAATCCGTACCTCCGCCCTCGCGGATCTTCTGCTGGTGATCCTCCGAGGTCATGCTCTTCATGAAACGCTCGGTATCCTCAGGCTTGAGCGGCGTGGCGTCAATCGGTTGCATCCGTCCATGCAGGCGCAACACCGGAGGGGTTCCCACCTGCAGATGAAGATCCGACGCCCCTTCATCGACCACGAGCTGGAGGAGCTCGCTCATCTCAATCTGGCTGCTGTCGATCATTATTCAGCGTCTCCCATTGTCGCACGCAACACTTCATCAAGGGTCGTAACACCCATTACGACCTTCCGAAGCCCGTCTTCCCGCAGGGTTCGCATCCCGAGCTCACGGGCGCGCTTGCGGATTTCAACCGCGGAGATCTTCTCGAA
>JBAXRC010000122.1:0-6573 GCA_037131415.1 bacterium
GTTAGGGCACTGCGGATTGGTGTTCGAGCGCGACCAGCTGATTTCCTGTCCCGTCAAGCTGACCGGTCCCCAGTGAATGAACATTCCGAAACGCCAATCGCGCCAGCGTTCGATGGATTTTGCCAGCGCCTTGTGTGGCGGATTATCTTTTACACCCGGAACCTCAGCCGTAACAGCACCACACGAACCCCAAAGTGCCATGCCACAGATCATAACGTGAAACAACTTTTTCATACTTTTTCAAACCTATATCTTCCATATACGACACGGAAGCTCATTCCCAAATCCCTTTTACCGAGCAACCAGAAAAACAAGCTTCATAATTTAGGCTGGAGTTCCACGACTTCTCCAGGTTTGGTCTTGAACGTAAACCGAGTGCCTTGGGCAGTTTCCCTGAAGAGCCGTATTCCGCTGCGGATGATCCGGACTTTCTTCCCGGGCCACGGATTTTGCACCGTACAGAGCTTCCCCTTCTCGCTGACGATCTTTACGCCAGAAACAATGCCGTTCTTCAACTCGGCACTGACAAGGAAGGCCCCCCTTGCGCGAAGCGTTCCGAAACAGGCATTCTGGTCATTGGGCCAACACGGGAACAGACGAATGACGCCTTCATGTGATTGCATCAGCATCTCCTGGATCGCATTGGGCACAATGCTCTGATGTTCCATACCGTGCGGATTGCCGGCAATCATCCCGTTGGGGAGGCCGATCTTTGCCAGTGTCGCGTGCATCTCATTCAAGATGATCTTCGGATCATAACCGACACGGGCCGCCGCGGCATAAATGCTGTTCATACCATTAAAATCACCCCAACGCCCCAACACCCGGACCTGGTTGCGGGCACGCTCCAACAACTCGGGCGAGCTATCCAAACCTATTCCCCCCGCCGGAAAAATGTGCTGGATGCCAAGCGTGTTGTCCCGCCACCACGGGATGCCCTTTTCCGTGTAGCGAAAGATCGGCAACGTCCACAATGACTTATCCTTCGGCCGAAACATCTCCGGCAAATCCGCCACGGTGCAGGTCGGGAAGGCGCTGATGTGATCGCGGATATGTTCCCATTTTTCGCGACGCCCGGCATCCACGCCAAGCTCCTTGCTCATATCGAGCGACAAGTTCATCACCATCTTCACCAACGCCAGTGAGACGATGGGATTCATGTCGTCGCCCGAAAGTTCATGCACGGCGTCCTGGTAAATCACATACCGGCCCTCTCCTGGCCTTCGTAGCCCAGCCGGCGATGGTGTGCCCGATGAAGGCGAAGTAGGCTCGAACTTCAGCCAATTCTCCCAGAACAACGCCACGTCGCGCACAAACGGATAGGCTTGACGGGCATAATCAAGATCGTAGGTCGCGTACCAACGGAACGCCAGCGGCACGCACGAATAACTGCTGTTGCTTTTCTGCATCAAAGGCGTCGACCAGGCCATCGACCCCTTGGGCCCTATCCCGCAGTCCTGTAAAATGCCTTCAATGCCCAGCGTTTTGCGGCAGGTTTTACGAGCCCGGTCGGCGTTGGCGAGAATCGGCACGTGACAGGGATCAGCCTGCTCCAGATGATTGGCTGCATACAACCCGTAGAACGGAGCAACATGGTTGTAGTTCATGTGATAATCACCATTCCACCGCGGATTGCCTGCCGTGACCCATCCAAAGAGACCAGGAGGAAAATCCTTCAGGCGGCTGGCACTGGCCAACACATATTGCGAAAGATAATACCGCTGTTCCAGGAATTTGTCCGGCATCTGCACAAAGGACTTATCCCAGAATGCCCGCCACCACGCCTCGTGCGCCTGCTGCAGCGCTGGCAACTCTTCAGCACGGAAATCCGCGACACTTGCGAGCGCCGCTTCCCGGAAATTCTCCTTTTCGAATCGGCTCGCCGTCGCCGCAACGATCAACACCGGCTGCCCCGGCGCAACCGTAAACTCCTCGCCGCAGTTCACCACTCGTAGCGCGCACGCGGCCGAAGCCGGAACGAACATATCTTTCGTAAACTCGCGCGCGACAACTTTCTCATAGCCGGTTTTGACCCCAGCCCCACGACCGATGTTCACCTTGCGATCGTTTTCCGCCACGCTGGCGGCCGCACCCTGCCCCGGCAGTTCCAGTCCAGCCAGCCCGGTAAAACTCCCTCCGGTTGCGGTAAACTTGATCCACAAGAGATTCTTGGTGGCCGCCACAGCCGTCTCCATCATCAACGTCTTTCCATCTTTCTCAAAACGTCCGGTCGTGATGGCCCGCGCCAGGTCTTGTTCCACGTAATACGAAGCCCCTTTCAACTGCGGAAACCCGACGTCGAGCCGCGCGAGTGGCTGCGGTCGCGAATCGTTTTCGACCTTCATGATCCAGAGATCATTCTTGCCGATATAGAATTTCATTGCGGCCGGCTCGCCGGCAAACGCCACGAGTGTATCCCCGTTGCCGAGCAACGGCGCATCCACCGTCTCCCACGTGGGAATGCGTTTCGGAACGTCGGTGAAGACCGCTTTGTAAGCGGAAACGATTTTCAGATTTTCCTGGTGCGGTTCTTCACCGGCAGGACAAACACCGACAAAGGCTAATCCCATACAGGCAATGATCCAAGAGGCATTTTTTTTCATAGAGGCATCTACTTCTGCTTAAGTTCGACGGTTTCATTCGCTCCGGTCTTAAACGTAAACCGAGTGCCCTGCGCCGTCTCACCAAAGAGCTTCAGGCCGCTGCGGATGATCCGGACCTTCTTCCCGGGCCAGGGATTCTGCACCGTACAGGGCTTCCCCTTCTCGCTGACGATCTTGACGCCGGTGACAACGCCATTCTTCAACTCGGCGCTGACGAGGAAGGCGCCGACGGTCCGCAGTGTTCCGAATTTCGCATCCTGGTCCTTCGGCCAGCAGGGGAAGAAGCGAATCACGCCTTCATGGCTCTGTAACAGCATTTCGTTGATCGCCAGAAATCCGCCACAGCTCTCAATCCCGCCCCCGCCGTAGTACAGCAGCAGGTTCCGGAACGAGTGCTTGTTGCACTCCTCGCGGAGTTTGGACAGGATCATCTTGGGATCGTAGCCGATCCGGGCGCAGACGGTATACCACGTCGCGAACCCATTGTAATCCGCCCAGCGGGCCATCTCGTCAACCGTGTTATGGCAGATTTTCAGGAGCTTCGGATCGCTATCCAGTCCAATGGTATCGCACGGGAAGATATGCTGGACGCCCAGCGTGTTGTCGTTCCACCAATCCAGCCCCTTCTCCGTATAGCGGAACACGGTCTTCCCGTTGCGTTCCTGCAGCGGATAGGCGCTGATCCTGTCCAGGATATCCTGCCATTTCACACGCCGGGCTTCATCCACCCCGAGATCCTTGCTCATGACGATCAGATTCTTGAAGAGGTTCCGGACCACCCCCAGCGAAAGAATCGGATTCATGTTATCGCCGGATCCTTCATGGATCGCATCGCGATGGATCACATAGCGGCCGTCTTCGAGCTTGAGGTAATCCTCCCAGAAATCAGCCACCTCCAGCAGGTAAGGATACGCCGTCGTCTTCAGGAATTCCTTGTCCTGGGTGTATTGATACTGCCAGATGTAATTCAAGCCGACATACGAGGCATTCGAGCGCTGCCCCCAATCCTGTTCCCCCTCCGGCAGAAGCCCCCAAGGCCCGATACACACCGGGAAATGCACACCCTTCCAGCCGCGCCGCTTGGCCATTTCGCGGCCATTGGGAAGCGCTTCGGAGATCGCCTGGTAGAACGGCGCGGTCAAATCCGTATGATTGCCCCCGTACGCTAGGTAGTAAGGCGCCTGGAAATTGTAATTCAGATGAAAATCACCATGCCAGCTGGGACCGTCCGTCGTGCACCAGTTCCCCCACAGCCCGGGCGCCACCTTGCCGGGCCTGCTGCAGGCTCCCAGCACATACAAGGCCGCATACCAGCGCTTTTCAATCTCCTTGTCGGGAATCTCAATGAACGAACGCGACCAGAATCCGTTCCACCAGGCCCGGTGCTTGGCTGTCAGGCCTGCAAGGTCCTTCGCCTGCAGCGACAAGACGGTCTTCTTGGCCGTCTCCAGGAAATCAGGATGATCCAGGTCACTCAGGATGGAGGAAACCACCGTGACGCTTTCGCCAGCCTTGAGCGTCACACTCAGCGCGCCGGTATTGTCATCCACCACCGGCACCCCGCCCAGCATCCGCGTCACGATCGCGACTTCCCGGCTTTTCCCGGCCAGATTGTCCGCCTTGCGCGTAAAGGTGAGGAGGGAATCCTCTGAACCTGTGCGGGAGCCCATCTTCAGCGCAGAGGCCGTGACCGGCTTGGTTCCCACGCACTTCACTTCCGTTACCAGAAGATTGGAATTGGCATCCACAAACGACCGTGTCTGTACTGCCACCTCGCCATTGGTAAAAGCGCCACGCACTTCCGCCAGCGCCAAATCCTGCTGCTGCAGGTAGCTTGCCCCCTTCAGCTCCGGTATCGCCAGGGTCAGCATAGCAACATTCATCGCGCTGGCATTGTTTCGCCGCCAGAAGTCGTTCTTGCCGACATAAAATTGCTGTTGCTCCGCCGACCCCGCCATCACGATGCCGACATCGCCATTCCCCAGCAGCGGGCCGTCGGGCATCTGTCCGGTGGGAATACCTTGCGGGGGTGAAGTATACACGGCGCAATAATCCATTGCCCGCGCCGTGGCGCAAGACAATGCCGCAATCAGAAAACCATTCCGAAAGAAGACAGTATTCATAGTAAACATCACTTCCTTAAACAGTATTTTTAACTACTTCGCGAAAACCCGCATTTCCCACAGCGAGTAACCCCAGCCGGTGTTCCTGCGGGTTCCGTTGAGGCGGATCCAGCGCGCACTCACGGGATTGAATGTAATCGTTTCATTCCCGCCCCGTCCTTCGTTCGTCTTATAGGCCTCAGTCCAGTTCTGGCCATCATCCGAAACCTGGATCGAATACCCGCCACCGGACGCCAACGCCCACATAAGCTCCACCCGGCTTATCTTGGTGGATCCCCCGAGATCAACGGCGATCCACTGCGGATCGGATGCCTGCGACATCCAGCCGGTGTCCGGTCGTCCATCCGTCAACGCGTCAGGCGAAGCGCAGTTTCTTGCATTTTCCGAAGACGAGGCCTTTACCGGTTTGCCGTATGCAAGACCGATCTGCGCCGGCGTATAAACCGTGAAGTGGCGAACGCTACTGACCGGACCGCAGGGCGTATCCAGCAGAGTTGCTTCAGCCACATAGTCGCCGCCTTCCTTCAAGACCAACGAGGTAAACTCAATCCGGTTCGTGCCAAGCCCTTCCACCTCGGCGGCAAGTTTCTGTTTTGCAACGATCTTGTCCTTCTGCTTAATGCAAACCTGAACCTTACCCTTCCACGGCTTTTCCTGATCGTTGACGATCACAACAGGAAGCGTCACCGTCTCCCCGACCATCCAGCTCTCGCGCCAGGTATCGAGCATCAGTCCCACCGGAGCGAACGCATCCCTCACGTAACGATAGAACTCCGGCTCCCATATCAGCTTTTTCACATCCAGCCAATGATCGCTTGTCTGGCCGTTTGGACGCGAATAACTCAGGGACGAGAATTCCATCACCCCTGCCACCTTGCGATGGGCGCGCCAGAATTCCGTGTCCGCCGCGAGATAGCGGGCATAGGCATTCCGCCGCTGCTCGACCGTGGACTCTTTTCCAAGCCATCGCTGGTAATGATCCCGGGTGAGCGTCGTGGGCATGCCGTCGCGGGTCAACCAGAGCCACCCGTACTCGTTGATGATCACCGCATGCTTGCTGTCGTTCCAGGTGACGTTCCCCTGCGGCACCTTGTCGGCCGTAGCGAGATACGCCAGGATGAAGTTGTGCTCATTGAAATGATACGGATGCGCCTCGTACAAATCGCCAGGTTCCGCCGGGTACTGGTAGCTGTTGTCCCAGGGACGGTTTGACATATCGAGGCTGCGCACCTGCTTGATCGCTGGCGCCGTCTGGTCAGTCCAGGTCTCATTATTGCCGTCCCAGATCACAACGCAGGGATGGTTCCACCGCTCGCGCATCCATTCCTCATATTCCTTTGCCAGTTCCGGAGTCTTCACGGTGCCCGGCAGCTTCCAGATCGGGAACTCATCCTGGATGAGAATCCCCTCCTCGTCGGCAATCCGGTACCAGGCCTCAGGTGGGAACCCGATGCTGTAGCGCAGGGAGTTCCAGTGCATGTCCTTCACGCGCTTATGCAGCAGGCGCACCCAGGCTTCATCCCAGGGTAATGCAGCGCGGTCAGCGTCTTCAAAGAACCGGTACACGGTGAAATTGCTGCCGCGCATATAATAGGGTTTCCCGTTGAGAACAGCCCGTCCGGTGACAGGATCCAGCCGGAACTCGCGCATCCCGAAGCGCATCGTGAAGCTATCCCCAGGCGTCTCGGCGGTAAGCTCATAGAGGAAGGGGGTTTCCGGCGACCACAGGCGGCATTTCGGGATCGGCACAACCAGATCCAGCGTCTGTTCCGCGCCCGGCATGAGATGTCCGGACACCTTGCCCACCACCTTGCCGGACTTTGCCTCGCGCACCTCGACCATCACAT
>JBAXRC010000123.1:0-6544 GCA_037131415.1 bacterium
GGACCTTATCGGTATCTTGCTGGTCACCACCCAGTTGATGGAATTATCCCTGTCGGGAGCCGGCTCAACCTTGTTCAAGATGGGCTTGCCCGTCTCCAGGACATCGTTGTCGTCCTTGGTATAGCAGTCCGCATGGTCCTTCGGGAAAAAGTCGTAGTCCGTCTTCCCCAGGACTTCATGCTCCTCCCTGGCTTTGCACTTCTCGATAAACAGCCGGTTAGCCATGACAAAAAGTCCGGCCCTGTTCTTGGCGAAGAAGTACACATCGGGCAGAAGCTCGTACAATTGCCTGAACGACTCAACATGGGCCTGATCCATGAAATTGCTTTGCAATGTATCGGAATTCATCCGCGTCCACTCCTCTCAAGGGGTTCAATTGGCGCCGAAAAAATACTATAACATGCGAGATTCCTACAAGATTAAACCAAGGGGTGTCTGGTAGTTTGAAAGTGATGTGCCAGGGAATTGTTGCTGAAGGTTAATACAATAAACAAAGGGTAGTTATGTCAGATCAATCCACAGTATCAAGTCATCCGTCATTGACAGGTGTGCATTCGGGTCGTTTGTTTGTCGGCAGTTGTCTTTCACTGATTGCCACATCGGTCGCCTTCGCGGTGATCGGCGACATCATGGGATCGCTGAAGAGCCAGTTCATCCTGACGAACGAACAGGTGGGATGGATCGGAGGGGCGGCCTTGTGGGGCTTCACGATCTCGATCATCGCACTGGGGCCATTGTGTGATGCGCTGGGCATGAAACGGCTTCTCGGCTTTGCGTTCGTGTGCCATATCGCCGGCCCCTCCATCATGATTTTCGCCAATGGATTCGGCATGCTGTTTGCGGGAGCCCTGATATTGGCGCTTGGCAACGGCACGGTTGAGGCCGTGTGCAATCCTCTGGTTGCCACCCTTTATCCCGACAACAAGACAACCATGCTCAACCGGTTCCATGTGTGGTTCCCCGGTGGCATCGTTCTGGGCGGTCTCGCCTGTTTCGTCCTGGGACTGCTGGGAGTCATGTCCTGGAAAGTGCGGCTAGTACTGGTGATGATCCCGGCCGTCATCTACGGATACCTCATGCTCAGCCAGAAGTTTCCCGTCACGGAACGCGTCCAGTCCGGCGTCTCGTTCGGCGGCATGGTCAAGGCCACTTTCGGCCGGCCCCTGTTCCTGATCATGTTCCTCTGCATGGGCATCACGGCGTCGCTTGAGCTCGGCCCCAACCGCTGGATTCCCTCGATTCTCCAGTCGGGCGGCATGCACGGCATCCTGGTGCTGGTGTGGATCTCCGGCTTGATGGCCGTTCTGCGGTTCTTTGCCGGGCCTTTCGTCCACAAGTTCTCGCCGACCGGCCTGTTGCTGTGCTCCTCCCTCCTGGGTGGCGCCGGCCTGTTCTGGCTGAGCTATGCGGAATCAATCACCATGGCTTTGGCGGCAGCCACCGTATTCGCCCTGGGCGTTTGCTATTTCTGGCCCACCATGCTGGGCGTCGTTGCCGAGCGGATCCCCCGGGGTGGCGCACTGGCACTGGCCATGATGGGTGGTATCGGCATGCTGGCGTCAGGCATGATTGCCTCGCCGCTCATCGGCAAGGTCGCGGATGATCACCTGAAAGACAAACTGGACACGGCCGCCACAACAGCAGTCATCCAGAAAATCGCCGATGAATTCCCGTCACTTCAAGCGGCGGCACCCGGGGCTCTCGGGAAGGACTTCCAGCCGGGCATCGATTCGGCAAAGCAGGTCCTGGAAAAGATCAAGGCCGCGGGTGGCGCACTTCCGCATCCCGATACCGCCAATGCCCTCAGGGCCGCCATTGGCTCAGGCGCAAAGGCTGATGTGGTCAAGGAAGCGGCCGATATCCTGAACCCCGCCGACAATTATGGCGGCCGGCTGTCCTTCAGGGTGATTGCACCTTCCGCCATCGTTCTGGTCATCGTGTTCGGGGTCATGTATATCGACGACCGGCGCAAGGGCGGCTACAAGGTTGAGAAAATCGGGAATTGAGTCAGTCAGCACCAAGGAGTCATACAATGATCAGAAAACTCAAGATGGGAATGATTGGTGGCGGTCCCGGCGCGTTCATCGGTGACGTGCACCGGAAAGCCGCCCGCATGGACGGCAAGATCGACATCGTTGCCGGCGCGTTTCACATTGAACCCGAGAAGAGCAAGGAGATGGGCCGGGAACTCTGCATCGACCCGAAACGGGCCTATCCGGATTACACGACCATGATCCGGGAAGAGCGGAAGCTTCCGGAAGGGGAGCGGATTGATTTTGTTGCGGTTACCACCCCCAACAACTGGCACTTCCCCATCGCCTGCGACTTCCTGAAGGCGGGCTTCAACGTGATGTGCGAGAAGCCCATGACCATGGACGTCAAGCAGGCCAAGGAACTGGTCAAGCTGGTCAACAAGACCGGCAAGGTCTTCGGGCTGATGCACAACTACACCGGCTACCCGATGGTCAAGCTTGCCCGGGACATGGTCCGGCAGGGCGATCTCGGCAAGATCATCAAGGTCGTCGTGCAGTATCCCCAGGGCTGGCTCGCCAGGGCCGTTGAAAAGCAAGGCTCACAACAGGCATCCTGGCGTACCGATCCCAAGCAAAGCGGCGCCGCCGGTTGCATGGGCGATATCGGCACCCACGCCGAGAACCTGGCCGAGTACATCACCGGCCTCAGGATCAAGGAGATCTGCGCCGACCTCACGACCTTTGTCGCCGGGCGCCGGCTTGAGGATGACGGCAATTGCCTGCTCCGGTTTGACAACGGGGCCAAGGGGCTCCTCCATGCCAGCCAGGTGTCCATTGGCGAGGAAAACAACCTCGCGATCTGGGTGTACGGAACCGATAAGAGCATTGAATGGCATCAGGAGAACCCGAACCACCTGAATGTTCGCGTCATCAACGGCCCAATGCAGGTCTGGACACGCGGCAATCCGTATGTTGCCGACAAGAGCAAGGCCGCCGCCCGGAACACCCGGCTGCCAGCCGGTCATCCGGAAGCGTTCCTGGAGGCTTTTGCGAACAACTACTCGAACTTTGCCGACGTCATCCTGGCCCGGATTGCGGGCGTGAAGCCTGATCCACTGGCACTCGACTTCCCGAAGGTCGAGGATGGGTTGAGGGGCATGCAGTTCATCGAGGCGGTGGTGAAATCCTCCGCTGCGGGCGCAAAATGGGTAAAGATGTAACTTTTCGACAGGAAGAATCAGGAAGGATTCAGTATGAGCAGACCCGTCACGTTGTTTACCGGCCAATGGGCCGATCTGAAACTTGAAGATCTTGCAAAGAAAGCCAAGGCGTGGGGCTATGACGGCCTCGAGCTCGCCTGCTGGGGCGACCATGTGGAAGTGGAGCGGGCGGCCAAGGATGTGAAGTACGCGAAGACCCGCAAGGAGATTCTGGCCGACCATGGTTTGAAGTGTTTCGCCCTCAGCAACCACCTCGCCGGCCAACTGGTCTGCGACCTGAACAACGATGCGCGTTCGGACATGTTCGCACCGAAACCTTGTCATGGTGATGCCGCGAAAAAGCGCGCCTGGGCCATCCAGGAGATGAAGTACAGCGCCCAGGCGGCCAAGAATATCGGCGTGGATGTGGTGAACGGATTCACCGGGTCCTCGATCTGGCATATGATCTACAGCTTCCCCCCCGTCAGCGACCAGATGGTCGAGGAGGGTTTTGCCTCCTTCGCCAAGCTCTGGAATCCGATCCTGGACGAGTTCGACAAGTGCGGCGTGAAGTTTGCCCTTGAAGTCCACCCCACCGAGATCGCGTTTGACATCGTGACCGCACGCCGGGCATTGAAGGCGGTGAAGAACAGGCCTGCCTTCGGCTTCAACTTTGATCCCAGCCATCTGCACTGGCAGAGGGTCGATCCCGTCAAGTTCCTCAAGGCGTTTCCAGACAGGATCTACCATGTCCACATGAAGGATGCGGCCCTGACTTTGGATGGCGAAAGCGGAATCCTCTCATCGCATCTCAACTTCGGAACCCCGGGGCGCGGGTGGGATTTCCGGAGTCTGGGCCGGGGGGGCATCAACTTCGAGGAGATCATCAGGCAGTTGAACGTCATGGGCTACCAGGGCCCGCTGTCGGTTGAATGGGAAGATGCCGGCATGGAGCGCGAACACGGCGCGGCGGAGTCGTGCCAGTTCGTCAAGAAACTGGACTTCAAAAAATCCGACCGAGTGTTTGACGAAGCCTTCAACGATAAGCCATAATTTCAAAGAAGTTGATCAACCAAAGAAAAGGACAGCCATGAATAAACTAACTGCAATGCTGATGACCCTGACGTGTGCCGCAATGGTGGGACAGGCCGCTGACGAACCCATGATCAAGCTGAAGCTGGATCTTCCAAAGCCCTTGTTCACCGGCACTCCGCCGACCCTGAAGTCATCCAATCTGGAACCCAAGCGAACAGGCCCCCGCCCGGACATGATGGTGCCGGAAGGTGTCGTTAATCTTGCCAAGGGCAAGCCGGTAACGGGTAGTGACGCCAATCCGGTCATCGGCGACCTGAGCATGGTCACCGATGGCGACAAGGACGGTGCCGACGGCAGTAATGTCGAACTTGGCCCCGGCAAGCAATATATCCAGATCGATCTCGGAAAAACCGGCGCCCTGTACGCAATCGCGGTCTGGCATTACCATTCCCAGGCGCGCGTGTACCGGGACATTGTGGTGCAGGTGTCGGATGATGCCGACTTCATCAAGGATGTCACCACGGTCTTCAACAACGACCACGACAATAGCTCGGGCCTTGGCGTGGGCAAGGACAAGGAATACATCGAGACCAACGAGGGCAAGCTGATCGACGCGAAAGGCGTCAAGGGTCGCTATGTCCGCCTGCACAGCAATGGCAACACCTCTGGCGATGTGAACCACTACATCGAGGTCGAGGTGTACGGAAAGTGACCCTGACCGTGATGAAGCCGACTGCCTGTTGGCTCTTGCTCGTGGTGGTGGCGGTGGCGGCGTTCGGCCTGCGCGTTATACAGCTGGATCGGCGCCCCATGCACCACGATGAGGCGAATCAAGCGGTTCGGACGGGCCTCCTGCAGGAAACAGGGGTTTATCATTACGATCCGCAGGATCATCACGGACCCACGCTCTATTATCTGACGGCACCCCTGCTTCACCTCAGTTGCGGCCGCGATTTTTCCGGCACGACGGAAACCCTGTTCCGGCTCGTGCCGGTTCTTTTCGGGGTCGGCTTGATCCTCTTGCTGGCGTGGATTGTGGATGGCCTGGGATGGCCGGCCGTCCTGGTAAGCGCGGGCTTGACCGCCATTTCGCCCGCCATGGTCTACTATAGCCGTTATTTCGTCCACGAGATGCTGTTTGTCTTTTTCACGTCGGGTTGCCTGATCGCCTTGTGGCGATGGACACGCACAGGAACATTGAGGTGGGCCGTGGCAACCGGCGTGATGGCCGGATTGATGTTTGCGACCAAGGAAACCTGCGTCATCACTTTTTTCTCGATGGTCGTCGCGCTGGAGGTCGCCGGAGTGTGGAGCGGAAGCCGACGGGGCGTACTGATGTCGTCCCGCCTGCGGCCGGCCCACGTGGTTCTGGGCGGCGTGGCGGCCCTGGTGGTGGCAGGAATGTTCTACTCGTCGTTCTTCACCCATTCCCAAGGCCTTGCGGATTCGGTGCAGGCCTACCGCTCCTACTTCATCAAGGGGGTCTCTTCAGGAAACCATACCCATCCCTGGAGTTATTACTGGCATTTGCTGGGGTGGTTCAGGGAAGGACAGGGCCCCGTGTTCAGTGAAGGGTTGATCCTGGCGCTGGCGGCAATTGGCGCAGGGTTCATCCTGATGCGGCGGCCCATCGGCTCGGCGGATCCCGCCTTGCTCCGGTTCCTGCTGGTGTACACGGTGCTCATGATCGTGATCTATTCGGCCATCGCGCATAAGTCGCCGTGGTTGATCCTGTCGTTTCTGCATGGATTGATTTTGCTCGCGGGAATCGGCGCCGTGGCCCTGGTCGGAAGCCTTCGCAGGCGAAGCTGGAAAGTGGCCGCGAGCCTCCTGCTCCTGGCGGGCGCCATTCAACTGACGGTGCAGTCCTGGCGGTGCAATTTCCAATACGAAAGCGATCCGCGAAATCCATATGCATACGTTCAAACAAGCCGGGATTTCCTGAAACTGGTCAAGCGCGTCCAGGATGTGGCCGGCCTCAATGAAATCATCGCCGTGGTGTCCAATGACCATGATGCCTGGCCCCTGCCATGGTACCTGCGCAAGTTCCGTCAGGCCGGATACTGGCAGAACGCCTCGGACATGCCCGCCGGCCTGAAGCCCGCCGTCATTGTGACATCCATGGACCGGGATCAGCCGCTTGACGGCTATCAGGCGGAGATTTACGGTTTGCGCCCGGGCACCTTGTTGAACCTGCACATCCGGAATGACCTCTGGGCCGCATTCCTTTCCCGACAGGAAAACCAATGAGCCGACAGACCCTCAATCAGTTCAATTTCGAAGGGGTGCCCCGCCACCTTGCGTGGCGGGAACCGAGCCTTTTTGCGACCCGTGGCA
>JBAXRC010000124.1:0-6539 GCA_037131415.1 bacterium
GACGGAAAGTATGATGCGTTACTCGGCAGAAATGCGCAACCAAATTCTGATTTCATGCGCAGATTGAGAAGATTGAGAAACGCCTCATAAATGACTCAATTGACTCACAAAATCGTTCCATAATCGTTTCATTTTTGGTTGGGAATCGTTTCATTGTCGAACCATTCTGCCCAGCCCATGAAGAGACCTCGCAAACCAGCGAGCACAATCCAAAACCTTCAGTCAGTCCGTGGTTGTGCTCGCCGGCGGGCATTCAGGTTATGCTCTGCAATCCTTTATCCCTGAGCGTTCTTTCTGCAGTCGTTTTGCATGTGCGCGGAATTCTTTGGACTCTAGGTAGGCAAGCACTTCGGAAATTCTGAATCTCCGCCTCCCTCCAAGTTCATGCCCAGGCACATTCCACCGCCAGAGACTACATGCAGACACCCCAATCGCCGCTCCGCACTGTTTGAGAGTAATGAATCGATCAGGCTTATCCTCTTTGACCGGCTCAATTGACTCTCCTCGCAATACGCGTAGAGCTTTATCCTGTAGAGTCGGCGGGGCTGCAAAAACAGCCTCGACAAGTTTCCTTACCACATCAGTTTCCATACCCGTCTTTACCTCGTTTTCCATGACCGTTCTCCTTGTTTTTTCGCTACAAACCATTTGCAGCGTGGAGAACAGTCTCGAAAGGAGAAGTGCGTATTGCAACTGAGATCATGGCCGACACTGCTGGCGGTGCTTATTCCCTACTTATCTATCACCAAAATACGGGAATCTATCACTGGGCAGGAAAACATTTCTGGAATACTGACCGATAATCGACCGATCTATTTCTATAATCGACCGATGGGATACAGAAAAGTAGGGGCTGTTTGGCCTGTTTGGGTAGTGAGAAGCATAGATTACGAACTCATTACGGTCCGATATAATCGTCAAGTAATCGTCAAGTGAAAAACCATAATCGTCAAGTAGCTCGGAGTGCAGCGGATTCGACTACGTCAGTATTTAACTTCACGGTGGCGGTATGTGCGAGTCGATAACCCGTCTTTTCGGACAGTTCCTCGACATCCATCCGAAACCCAGCCTTTGCCAACTCCACCGCGTCCTTGACCACCCTCGACACCTCATCCGCCGCAGGCGGAGCGAACTCGAAATAGGCCAGAATCGGCTGCCCTGGAAAATATTCTCTCAGCAATGGTGTGTCGAACTGTTCC
Organism: bacterium; assembly: GCA_037131415.1. Classification (GTDB taxonomy): domain Bacteria; phylum Verrucomicrobiota; class Kiritimatiellia; order CAIKKV01; family CAITUY01; genus JAABPW01. Next base: position 1,200 of record JBAXRC010000124.1, read on the forward strand.
TGAAACAATCCGCTCAGCAACGCCGCATCGCCCCGGGCGATTTGCAGAAAGGTGTCCGAGTGAGCATTGCCGGCTAGGGTTCCGGATCCGGACTCAGCCAGCATCGTCAAGAGACCGCCCGTGGCGGCCAGGGTAATTTGTCGGTCTATGTAATCAATGTGTTCCAGAAACGGTGGCTTATTACCGCCGCCATTCACAAACTTCACATCGCTGCCGTAGGGGAGGTAACCTCTGCCATCCGATATGATCTCCTGGGCGACCTTGTGGTATTCGGCTTCCTTCGTTTCCGGCGTATTCGGCGGACCGACCAAAAATATGGATGGGATACCGTAAACCTCCAGAAAAGAATCCCAATCCTTTTGGCTCAGATTCTTTCGGAGATACAGCACAGCCAGCATCCGATTCAAGGGAACAGATTCAAAGACCAGAAAGTTCTCAGAAGCAACCACCATCCCTCGGGCAGCGCCACTTCTGGCATTCTGGTTATACTCCCATGCCCCAAATAGTCCGTCCCGCACCCAGAACCATTGTTCCACCGGCTCCAGCCGTGTCACCAGGCCCGATGGCGTAAAGTGCTTCTCCAGATGTGCATACCCTCGGAATAATCCAGAAAACAGAAAAGACACCGCATCCCGGAAATTCTCAACCCGGTCATACGCCTCGCGGAGAAATGCGGATTGTTCCTCCGCGAGGCCTTTGTCTGAATCCTCATCCGCGCTCACGCGTATATCCCAATCGCACGCCAGCAACGCCGCTCTCCGCCTCTGGATTACGGCATGGATCATGGCATCTGACCGCTCCATGTAATGGTAAAACCATTGCAGGTCGGCATAGGCGCCTCGCTCCCCGGCTTCCAGGAGTGAGACCAATTTCGGCAGGCTCAATCCCCTCAGGGGATTGTATTTGTCCCGCCAACCTTGGTGTTTCTGGTCGATAATCTGGATTGCCATGTCCGCACCGCCCGAGGCGACTGAACTATTGTCCGGCCTGAATCACTTCCGGGCGGACAATCTCCGGACTCACCGTGCGGGGCTGTTCAAGCGCCTTACCCAGCATCTGGTTCCCGTAATAGAACCCGAGTCCGAACTTGGCCACGCCGGACGCGCCCTCAACAATCTTCTCCAACACACCCGGCTCCCTGGGGATGGCATTCAACGGCGGCAGGATGGAAGAAACCTTCATCTCATTGACCCCGGTCGCCGAAATGGTCATGTTCGATCCTTTGATCGTGACTAAATCAACCGTTCGCGGTTGGCTGTAATAACTGTCCAGCCCCTTATTGACGTCCACTTTCTTCACCATGGACGCGCACCCACCACACACCAAGAATCCAGAACCCAACATTACGAATAAACATTTTTTCATATTGATTCCTCCAATATATAGGCAGAAATCAACCACCTGTCAGAAAATGTGGGTGAAAATGGATGAGAATCAACCCGGTAAAACACGCTGGCGGCGGCGTAAAGTGCTGGCGGCCGGGCGTCCAAATCCACCCAGCGCAATCATACTCCCGCTACTCTCCGCTTCCCACCGCCCATGGTTCGCCAGGGCCAAGGCCATGACGCAGTCATCATGATACCCCGACGGGGCATTATAGGTGATCCCACCCGACGGTGAGATTTCGTACTCATACCGTTTCAGTTCAGCCGTAAGGATATCCCATTGTGTGGAACTAGGCATGCCCTGCGTAACTCCAGGCGCTTGCGCTGTGGGAGCGAAGGAGGGCCAGGCTAATTTTCGTTGTTCAACGGAGACAATCAACCTCTGAATCAACGCCGTCTTGCTCGAGGTCGTCAACTTGAACCCTTCAATATCCGCGTATACCCGTTTGAGGTCGTCATAGATCGGATCTCCAACTCCCGTAGCGTCCAAAATCAACCGCCCCCGGTATTTACGGGCAAACCCCAGTATCCGTTCCTTCTGAATCGGCCAGTCCAGTTGATTGAACCGTTCCATCGCGAAACATAGCCCTGTCTCAGCGTCCATGGCGATTAAGACTGTCCAGTCCGTATGTTTGGCCACGTCACACCCGATTACCACATGTCGGTGATACTCTTTACTGCCAACAGCCCACTGCTCACTGCCCAATGTGCAAGCGTCCACATTCCGGAAAACGCCAGCACTGTCCTCCATAAACTCCGCCATGTATTCCTGTCGGAATACATCCTCAGGCAGGGTCCGTTTCGCTTCATCCCATTCTTTTACCGGGAAGAATGGTGATGCCTTACTCGGGAAGGTGAAACTGGCGTAATCCTCTTCGCTGGGATCCATCCCCCGTGTGTACAGGTCATAAAACCAGTTGTGGCCTTTCGGGGTACTCACGAAGACTGCCCAGCCCAAGGTCTGGGCAATGGTGGGGCGTAGGACATAATTCCACACATCCGGCGAAATCATCGCCGCCTCATCAATCACAATCCCCTGGAAACCGAAACCGCGGATATTATCCGGGTTATCGGCTGACAAGAACCAGATCCTCACAGGTCCAGCAGGCCCGGTAAATTCAACCCGTGTTGGTGCCCGACCACAAATCTGGATGAATCCATCGGCAATGGTGCGAAAGGCCTCAATCCCACGGTCAGCGACATTATAGGTCGGCGCAATCCACCCATAATCACCGGCCTTTTCACATCCGCCACGATCCAGCAACTCCGCTGCCAGACATAATGTCTTCCCAAATCGCCGTCCCGTACACACCGTTCGGAACCTTTTCTTACGCGCCTTGTGAATTGCCTGCTGCGCGGGGTGGGGGAGATAATTGAACACGAAGGCCATGGTTTACTTTCCCCCCGTGGGTCCTGCTTCAGCGATATCAATAATTTCCCGCTTGCCCTGATGTGGGAGTGGGTTGCCATTACTATCCTCCGGCATCCCCCCCAATAAACTCTTCCACTGGATCACCCCATCATGGTCAAACGACAGTTTCGCCTCCCTCGGGAGCAACGGCATGATGACGGTCTTAAAGAACCGGACAGGATCCTCCAACAGATCCTGCTCCAGTGCCGCCATCAGCGCCTTCTGATTCTTTTTCTTGGCCAGTAACGTATCAAGACTCGCCAGAGCCATAATGCGCCCGCCATACGATCCCTTTGGCCGACCGTTAGGATTTCCCGATTCTCCATTTTCAAAACTCATGTGCCTCACCCTCGTCAGTTATTTCATCACGCCATCTAATAAATGGGTAAAAATCAACCACGGGGGGCAAATTTGTTGTTGCACCCATCGCCTCGAAAACATATTTGGTGCGTATGAATAATTTTGCATCCACCACAATCTTAGCCGCATTGGCTGCTGGCGGTCATTGAAAGGGATCAACCAAACATATGCACATTCTGTTCAATGCCGCCAATATCCCTGAAATGATCGCGTCTAACCTGCAAGGCTACTCGTGGTCGTTCTCACATTTCTTTCTGTGGCGGGCTTTCCGCCTTCAATTGGATTGCGGAGAGGGATCAGCCATCCGCCTCGACGACCATGTCTTTCGGGCGGAAGTGTTGGCCATATCCCATGGCCATGCGGACCACTGCCGTGGTTTGATTGGCCTTCTCGATGCCCGGGCGGGCTTGATGGGTGCAAACGACAAGGCCCTGACGATTCTCTATCCAAAACAATCATCCTCTATGGCCGATTGGATACAGGAGGCCGAATCTTTTGCGGCCAGACGCGGTATGGCGTCGATTGCGTTCCGGGCGATGGATGATGGTGATTCATTCGAACTCCGGAACGGGCGTGTGCTGACGGCTAAAGCCGTAGAGCACCAGCAAGGACAACAGTGTATGGCCTACCGTGTTGGGCGCATGCGTCGAGGGCTCAAGGCCGAATATGCTACGCTGGGGGCAGCCGAAATATCTAAGCTCGTGCGACAGGCACCTCGCGGCACACTGGAGGAGGAAGTGTTCGAGTGCGAACTTGCTTACTCGGGAGACACATTACGGCCAGTACCGGATTTCTTTGCCAAGGCGCATGTCTTGATTCATGAGGCGTCTTTTGTGATGCCAGGCGAAGCCGATCCATCAAAGGGACTGCACTCCGACGTCCAGTCCGTCATGGCCGCCGCACGCGATGCCGGCGTCCGGAACCTGGTTCTGTTCCACATGAGCAGACGTTATGAGAGTCAGTCCTCAATGGATGATGTCCGGTCGGTTATCGAGCAGAGCGGGTTTCAAGGGCCTGTCATGCTGATTCGGGGCGGCTACAATCTCCCCACGGACTGAACCACGATTGGTTTGAATTATCGTTGCATTTGCGGTGCTATTTAAGGGAAAGTTTTGTCACGAAGGGAGAGGTCAAATATGGAATTGCCAGAAAACTTCATTCATCAGGCGACCCGTTACGTGATGGGGCGGCGAACTTTAGTAGTGCACAAGCATTGTAATTGGCTGGTTGCCAACTGGGGTCAGATTCCAGAGGCTCAACGGCGTATCATCCAACAGGATATGGAGGCAGCATTTGGGCGAGATGACAGGGCTCGAAAAATGGGCTCCAAAGATTTTCTTTGGTTGGGGGACGACTGCGATCGCCAGGACTGGGAACGGGTTAGGGCACTCTATGCCGAGCCAGTTGCACCGGTGGTGAAGAAGAGAGTCCGACGAAAATGAATGTGTGTTTAACCGCCTAATTCAAGACCGCTACGCACTGTCACGATTCCTGCTTGAGGCCAGGAATCGCGCCAGTGCTCCGCTCATCCGGAAGCGCTACGCTTCCCTTCCTTTACCGCTCCCCCCACAAGGGGGGTCGCTCCAGTCCAGCACGGCTCCGGCAACGCGGACACCGGCTACGCCGGTGCCTGCGCTGCCTCCGCCGTCAATACGACCCGCCGGACTTGCTCCGGACGGCCAGCGACAGCCCCTACGGGGCCGACGCAGACCGCCCTCCGCACATGACCACCTATTCACCGGATATTGATCTTCGATCTCCCTATTAACTCCCCAGACACCCGCTACGCTCCGCCTCGTCATGGAACCTGCGGAGGAAAAGGCCAGGTTCCACGCCGAGGCTTCGCTCCGCGACCTTCGGACTCTCTAATGACACCCTATGCACACCGGCGCTTCAAAGGGCCGGTCGGCTCGCCGCTTATTGTTTCAATCCTCACCCTTGAGTCGTCCGCTTCGCGCTCGCGCCCCCACCGGATCGGACGCTTTCGCCGCCGCGCCATATTGCGGAGGTTCGTACCTCACCCCCGCAAAATGGCAAATATGCGGCGGCTCGTACTCGCAAAAGCCTCGCACACGCGTCCGAACCGGCGGGGCCGTCTCGCCCCGCTACGCGGGGTCCGCCTCCAGGGTTGCGGTTTCCACAAACGCGTCGTTCCGTCCGTCCCTTTCAAGCGCCAAGAACTCG
>JBAXRC010000125.1:0-6538 GCA_037131415.1 bacterium
CCCCTAAAGCACCCTCACCCCAACCCTCTCCCCTCAAGGGAGAGGGGGCCGTCAAGCGACTTCCCGTGTTGCCTGTTATCAGGTGTCGGCTTGTCTCCTATGGGACGCCAGGGACGCCAGTGAAACCAAATGGCATGACAATCTTCCCGGAAAGGATATATAGTTCTTGTGGACGGCGAGCGTTGTGGCGGCTCAGGACAGCCGTTTGAGAAAAGGCGGTGACTCATGAATCTTGACAAGAATTCCTACAGCAGGATTTTAGATGATCTCCATGAGGGGTTGTATCTGGTGGACCGGGACCGGGTGATCCAGTACTGGAACAAGGCCGCTGAACGAATCTCCGGGTTCACGGCCGCCGAGGTTGTCGGAAAATCCTGCTCGGAAAACATCCTGACCCATGTCGACGGTGAAGGCTGCAGCCTGTGTCTGGGAGAGTGCCCCCTGGCAAAGAGCATTTCCGATGGCGATGCCCGCGATGCCGAGGTGTTCATGCACCATAAGGACGGACACAGGGTGCCGGTCTTTGTCCGCGTCAGCCCCTTGAAAGATCCTGAAGGGGAGATCATCGGGGGCGTGGAGCTGTTCTCGGACATCAGTAGTGAAAAGGCCATTGAGCTGAGGATCAAGGAGCTTGAGGCTATGGCGTTGCTCGACAACCTCACCCGGCTGGCCAATCGAAACTACCTGGAAAAGGAACTCACGATCCGCTTTGAAGAACATAAGCGGATGGGGATCCCCTTTGGTGTGCTCTTCATGGATATTGACCATTTCAAGAAATTCAATGACACCTACGGGCATGATGTCGGTGACCGTGTATTGAAATTTGTGGCCAATACCCTGGCTAAAAATCTAAGACCATTCGATGTGGTGGGGCGGTGGGGCGGGGAGGAGTTTATTGGAATCATGCGGAATGTAGCCGGCCAGACGCTTGAACAGCTTGGCGAACGGTTGCGGGTGCTGGTGGATGACTCTTACCTGATGCAGCAGGGCAACAAGCTGCATGTCAGCATCTCGATCGGGGCCACGGTTACCCGGAATGACGACACGGTCAATAGTCTGATCAAACGAGCCGATACCCTGCTGTACCAAAGCAAGCAGGCGGGGCGGAATCGCTTAACGCTGGGATGAGCAGAATCCGGACAGGGTTTGTCGTGCTGGCGCTGATGGCGGCCTTTCCGTTGCTGTCCCGTGCCGGGTGGATTGAGGACCGGGATGGCGGCACAGTGATCCATGTCAAGCTGTTCGATCTGCCTGATCCCGCCAGCGCCGATGTGGCGAGCCGGGCTGGGGTTGAGGCGGTTGAGGCCTTCAAGCGGGACTTTCCCAAGCTCTTCGCGGAAAAATATCGGGCGCGCTACCAGGCTGATCCGGCCCGCTACGGGGTTCATAACTGGGGTCGCGTTTCGGTTGAGCTGGAACGGTTCACCGGCATCACGGTCAAGGGGGTCGAGGTGGATCTCCTGGCGATTGCCGGCGGACTGGCCCCGGATGTGCTCTATGTCAACTTCCGCAAGTCCGAAACCTATATCCGTAACAGCTTCCTCTACCCGCTGGATAAGCCCGAGGACGGCTATCTCGCCGCCATGGACAAGGAGGCGCTCGATTTCCGGATTAATCCGAAGCTGTGGCCCGTGATCAAGCGGCCGGGGCCGGGCGGGACGCATGTCTGGGCCCTGCCCTACGGTGGCGCGATGGGCAATGTGCTGATGTTCCGCAAGGATCTGTTTGACGCGAAGCGGATGCCGTATCCGACGGCGGACTGGACTTTTGAGGATGTGATGGCGGCGGCCATCAAGCTCACGGATCCGGCCGCCGGAACCTATGGGTTTTTCCTGGTGCGGGGCAAGCAGGAGGCCCATTACTGGCTGCCGTTCCTGTGGTCGTATGGCGCCGAGGCAGTGGTGTATGACGAGGCAGCGCGCCAGTGGCGATGCGCCTTCGACTCCCGCGAGGCGGCGGAAGCGCTGGATTTCTACCTGAGGCTGAGCGCCGGGAAATGGGTGGACCAGACCGGCACGATCCGGCGCGGGTATTCCTGCAAGGACACCGGCGATTTCCTCGCCCGGCAGGAACGCGGCCAGATCGGGATGTGGTTCGCCTATATCGATGAGAAGCTGATTTCCACCATCAATCCGGATGTGACCGGCATGGTTCCGGTTCCCACGGGGCCGCGTGGCGCCCGCGGCACGGAACTGAATAGCATGATGATGGGCCTGTTCGCCGGCATCAAGGATCCGGCGGTGCGGGATGCGGCCTGGGAATACATGCGGTATTTCGACGGGCGTGAGGCGATGGCGATCAAGACCCGAGTCATGGTGGAGAGTGGGCTGGGGCGGTTTATCCATCCCCGGTACCTGCGGATGTTCGGCTACCCGGAAATCGAGCGCCTTTCGCCACCGGGGTGGGCCCGGACCTTCGACATTGCCATGGAGACGGGCAAGCCCGAGCCCTATGGCGGGAACAGCAACCTGGCCTATGACATGATGACCCTGCCGCTCCAGAAGGCGGAGGCGATGGTCCTCAAGGATGAACTGCCGCCGGAGCAGGGACGCCGGATCGATATTCTTCAGGGAATGCTGCAGGACGGGGTTCGCCGTGCGAACGAGCAGATGATGGGGGTTGTGTCGCCCCGTGACCGGGCGATCCGGCGGGGCGTGTCGACGGCTGTGCTGATCCTGATCGCGGTGGTTTTTGCCGTGGGATTCCGGCGGGTGGCGAAGGTGTTCGAGCCGACGGAAGAGGGTATGGTGGCGGCGCCCAATCGTCGGCCCCGCCGCGGTCTCTGGGTGGCCTTGCTGATGCTGCCCGCCCTGCTGACGGTTTTGGCCTGGCATTACCTCCCGTTACTGCGCGGCTCCCTGATGGCCTTCCAGGATTACCGCCTGCTGGGGGCCTCGGCGTGGGTGGGACTTGATAATTTCGGGGACGTTCTGTTCGATGGCGCCTGGTGGCAGGCGGTGCTGAACTCGTTCCGCTACAGTTTCCTGGTGCTGGCCCTCACGTTCCTGCCGCCCATTATCCTGGCGATCCTGCTCCAGGAGGTGCCGCGGGGCAAGCTGCTGTTCCGGCTGGTCTATTATTTGCCGGCGGTGGTGACGGGGATTGTCACCATCCTCCTCTGGAAAGAATTCTTCGATCCCTCGGGAAGTGGCGCCTTGAACGCCGTGGTGCTGCGCATTCCGGCGATCGGGTTCCTGTTGGCCGGCCTGGCGTTGCTGGGGGTGTCATGGCTGTTCGCCCGGCGATTGTGGCTCAATGACCGGCGCTGGTCGGCGTGGGCTTTTGCCGGGGTGGGGGTGCTGCTGCTGGTGACGGTGGGGCGGTTGGCATGGCCGATCCTCTGCCCGGGTGGCGAGCCCTTGTCCGTAATCCTGGGGCATTTTCCCGCCCGATTATTGCGGACAACCCCGGAGGCCTACCACTGGTTGGCGGATCCGGACACGGCGATGCTGTCGTGCGTCATTCCCATGGTCTGGGCGGGTATGGGGCCGGGCTGCCTGATTTACCTGGCGGCACTAAAGGGGATCCCCGACGACTTTTACGAGGCGGCCGACGTGGATGGGGCGACGTTCATCGACAAGATCCTGTTTGTGGTGTTCCCCGTCCTGAAGCCGCTGATCCTGATCAATTTCGTCGGGGCGTTCATCGGGTCGTTCTATGCGGCGACAGGCAACATCCTGGTCATGACAGGCGGCGCGGCCAACACCGAGGTGGCCGGCTTGCACATCTGGTACAAGGCCTTCACCTACCTGAAGTTCGGCCCCGCCACCGCCGCCGCCTGGATGCTCGGCGTGATCCTGATCGGGTTTACCGTCCAGCAACTGAAAATGCTGGCGAAAGTGGAGTTTAGGGGAGGGGAAAGATGAGTATTCAGTGTTCAGTGTTCGGTATTCAGACCAGTGATGACTGATCAGGAGGGGGAAGATGAGTGGAAATATGTTTGCGAATAGTTATCGTGACCTGATTGTGTATCAAAAGGCGAGAAGTGTGGCGCGATGTCTGTATGAGGTTTCGGGGCGGTTCCCGAAGGAAGAACGCTTTTCCCTGGTGGATCAGATGAGGCGGAGTTCACTATGGGACTCCCGATTCTTTTTTTCACAACCCTGAACTCTCAACTCTTAACTCTTTGCTCTGAACACTGAACACTGAATACTGAACACTATGCCCATTCTTTCATCCATCGGTCGTCGACACTGGAAAACAAGGCTCCTGATCGGGGTCATGTATGTGCTCCTGATCGGGGGGGCGGTGACCATGGTGTATCCGTTCCTGTTGATGCTGGCGGGGAGCTCCAAGTCGTCGGTCGATACGGCGGACCAGAAGGTGATCCCGGCGTTCCTGGTGGATGACGATGCCCTTTATTGCAAACATATTGAAGGGTTGTTCAATGAGTCCCTGAACCAGATGCGGTGGGCCTATGACAGTGATGCGCCGACCTTCTCCCGGCTGACACGGGACGGTGGAGCGGGGGGCGGGGGGCGGCTGGTTTCCGAGTGGCGGGAGTTCCTGCAGTCCGCCGACCTGCCTCCCTCCGCCTATGAAATCGGTTATCTGGCGGCCCCGCAGTCACGGGGGACGATCCCGGCGGCCCTCAGGGCTTTCAAGCGCCAGATGGAGGAGTCCCATGGGGATGACATCTCCCGGCTGAACGGCGCCATGGGGACAACCTTCCCGGGCTGGAATGCGTTCTTTGTCCTGCCCAAGAACGGGCTGGAAAGGCGGGTGCGGGCCGGGGACCGTGCCTTCGACCGGGCGGTTGCTGATTTCGCGGCGAAGCAACCCCTCGAACAGCGCTACTATTTCAGTGCCGAGGGATTTTTCAAGTCCGCCTTCCTCAAGAACCGGTATACCCGCGATATCGGGGAGTACAACCTGGCGCACGGGACCGCCTACCGCGCTTGGGCGGAGGTGCATCTGACCCGGCGTCTCCCTGATGTGGAGCAGAGTACGGAGCTGGAGCGGGATGACTGGGAGCGCTTTGTGAGGGGCATCCTGGGGCTGGGCTGGATCCGCGCCGAGGCTGGCGCCGCGCCCGCCTACCGGGCTTTCCTGCAGGCCAAATACGGGAAGGTATCGGTGTTCAATAGCCGGTACGGCGCTGCCTGCCGGAATTTCGAGGAGGTCCCATTCCCGGTTGTTCCGCCTGCGGCGGGGGTGGCGCTGATCGACTGGGAGTCCTTCCTCCAGGGCTGGCGTGATCCCGCCACAGGCGTCATGTACGCCATGCCGTCGGAATATATTGTCCTGGATACGGTGGACTTCAAGTTCCGCGACTGGCTCCAGAAGAAATATGGAACCATTGGGAAATTGGGGGAATTGTTGATTGAAGAATGTAGATTGCAGAATTCTGCCAACCCTTCCACGGCTTCAACTCAACAATCTTCAATCTTCAATCATAAATCTTCATTTACCTGTACCTGGCTTGATATCCTGCCGCCGCAGCGTGAGTTTCACGCCATGGACTTCCAGGCGCAGACCTGTGCGCTCCGTCGTGAATTCCTGACCCGGAACTACCGGGCGGTGGGCGACATGGTGGTGCGTCATGGCCGCGCGGTGGTGAACACGGTCATCTATTGCGGCCTGTCGGTGTTGTGCGCCCTGATCTTCAATCCCCTGGCCGCATATGCCTTGAGCCGGTACCGGCCCCGGTCCACCTACAAGCTTCTGCTGTTCCTGATGCTGACGATGGCGTTTCCGCCGATGGTGACGCAGATTCCCGTCTTCCTGATGTTGCGCCAGTTCCACTTGTTGAACACCTTTGCCGCGCTGATCCTGCCCGGGCTGGCGAACGGCTACACCATTTTCCTGCTGAAGGGCTTTTTCGATTCCCTGCCGAAGGAGCTCTATGAGTGTGCCCAATTGGACGGGGCGAGCGAGTTCCGCCTGTTCTGGCAGCTCACCCTGCGCCTGAGCACCCCGATTCTGGCGGTGACGGCGCTGGGTGCCTTCACCGGTGCCTATACGAATTTCATGATGGCCCTGCTGTTGTGCCAGGATGAGAGGATGTGGACCATCATGCCCTGGCTATACCAGCTGCAATCCTCGAGCGGGCAGGGGGTGGTGTTCGCCTCCCTGATCCTGGCCTCCATCCCGACGCTGCTGGTCTTCATTTTCTGCCAGAAAGTCATCATGCGGGGCATCGTCGTCCCCGTGGAGAAGTAGCCTCGGATCCATGGGTCAGTTATAAGGGGGTGCCCCGCCACCTTGCGTGGCGGGAACCGAACATTTTCGCGACCCGTGGCACAAGGCCACGGGGACGCCAATGAACCCTCACCCAAACCCTCTCCCCTCAAGGCATGCGCGTCAACCTTAGGGAAGAGCATAAATGCTCATGAATCGTTACCGTGTGAGTCTGTGACAAGGGCGCCAGTTTGGAGGGCGGCGGCTTGACGCCGCTTTCCCGCAGACCGGGCATCAAGCCGCGCCGAAGAAAAACGGCGTCAAGCCGCCGCACTCCAAAACAAGTGAATCAAGAAAAATAATCAGTGGCGTCCCACAGGATGCCGGTTGTTAGGTTCTTGGTTGTTAGTTCTCAGGG